>JBEAOQ010000085.1:0-3634 GCA_041164845.1 Pseudomonadota bacterium
AATCCGCTGGCCATATCATGCGCCAAATCCACCGTGACCACCTGCCGCATAGACTTTGGCTCGCGCAACACCGCCTCAGCCTTAATCACCCCGCCCGTCAATTCCAGCTTGGCATCTCGCGCCGCCAGTGGCTCAAACCGGCCATGCGCCAGCTCGTCAGGGCCGGCCTTGTTCAGTATTCGGTCATCAAGGCGGAACCCCGCATCGCTTATCCGCAAAGCCCCGCCCGCATAGCGCCAAGCCCCTGCCCCCTGATGCAAATCCAGTGGCACCGCCGCCAGCGCCATCTCGGCACCGGCAAATCGCCCTGAAATCCCATCGGCAAATGTCCCCGACACCGCGCCAATCTGAAATTGCGAGACCCCAGTGCCATCTTGTAATGTCATTCGCAGATCACGCGCATTGACCCCCTGCGTCCCAACGCGCATCGGCCCCACGTGCAAGGCTATCGGCTGGCCATTGACATCGCCCGCCAACGCCAATTCGGGCATTTCCGCTGCTATCCGCAAGCCACCACGCCCATAGGTCACAATCGCCTCGCTCCCCGCTGGACATATTCGCGCCGCCGCCTTAGCCAAAGTCAAACTGGCCATCCGCGCTTGGGCAAATTGCGGCACCACACAGTTGGTTCCCAACCGCCACCCGCGCTGTGCCGCATAATCCCCAGCAATCGGCAGCAGCAAATTGCGCACATCCGCCCCGGCAATTCCCCCCGAAAATACCACCCGTCCATCCATCGCCAAGCCGCCATCGCGCAACTCACGCAACCGCATAACCGGCACCGCCACCGCCGCCCTGCCAGCGCGATATTCTGGCATGGTCAGCGTTCCCGCCAAACGTCCATCCGCCCGCGCCGCGATCTGCCCGTCAATCTGCGGCAATCCACCCCCCGTCACAAACCGCCCTGAAATCCGCCCATCATCCCACATCAATGCGGGCATTTTTATCAAGCCAGCCCCGCTTCCGCCGGTCAAAACTGCATCATTCACCTGCAAGTGCAGCCCATCCTTACCAGACTGCATCGCATATCGCCCGCTCAGCTTACTCCCCGCACCCTCCCGCGCCACAACCCCCGCCATCCGATCCAACAATGGCCCTATCGGGGTATCTCGCGCCGCCCTCATCCGCGCCACAACGCCCGAATCCAGCGACAAATCCATTCCACTAAACCCTCCGTCAGCCTGCACCGAAGCCGATCCATCCGCCGTCACCACCCCATCAAAACCCAATTCCTGCGCCGCAACCCCCGCGCCCGACACCGCCAACATCCGCGCCGCATAGTGCCCCGTCAGCTTGCCCCGCGACAAAACCACATCCCCCCGCGCTTGCGACGCACCAGCCCGCCAATCCCGCCACATCCCAGCCCCCGCAGCCAACATCATCCGCGCCCTGCCGCCATCCAGTCCCGCTTCCGCCGCGCCTTCCACCCGTCCAGAAACGCCCACCAACCGACCACCATTCTGCGCACATACCGCCCCGCCCAGCCGCACCGGCCCCGCAAATTGCGGCCGCCCATCCTTAACCGAAATCACCCCATGCAGCGCCGCATTCTCACCGACACAGCCCTTGACCACCACCCGCCGCGCCACCGCCGCAATCGCTCCCGAAAATCCATCACGCAAATTGCCACTGCCCGAAAATCCCAGCCCCACCGCGCCAAAATCCCCGCCAATCCGCCCGCGCCCATCAACCACCGTCAATTCCAGGTCGGGCAGACTTGGCTTCCCCGTCGCAGGCCCATAAATCAGCCGATCCAGCGCCCCAAACCCCAGCCGCCCCTGCCGCAAATTGCCGGTAATCCGCACCCCCTCCAACCGCAGTCCGGTAATCGACGGCACCCCACCGTGCATTCCGGTTGTCGCCACCATGCGGCCAATGGTCAAATCCGGATGCGCCGCATCCCCGACCACCACATCGCGCAACACCTCTTCGCTGGGGCCAATCGATTCAATTTTATACCGCACCGGCAAGCCCAAATCGGCCAAACGGCTGGTAATAATCTGATCGGCGATTGGTTCGCGTACCGCCCACACTGCGCCCAACACCGCCGCCGCACCCGCGCCCGCCCACAGCCAGCCGCGCTTTCGGCGCAGCGGCACAGCTTCGTCAGGCATTTCGGCAGCATCAGACATCAGCAAACTCTTGCGCGCAGCCCCGATGAAAGGCAATGGATCAACAGCCATAGGATGGGGCGAAGATGCACGATATAGCGAAAAATTCTGATCCCAAGCTGAATGAAAATGGGCAGGATAGTTCTGGCCACAGATCGCGCTTGCGCAAACGCCTGCTAACCGGCGGCGCAGAGGCCCTTGCCGACCACGAAATCGTCGAATATCTGCTGATGACCGCGATCCCCCGCCGCGATGTCAAACCCTTGGCCCGCACCCTCATGTCGCGCTTTGGCAACCTTGCTGGCGTATTCAACGCCGATCCTGCCGCGCTGGCCGCGCATCCGGGCATGGGCGAAACCAGCGCCGCCGCCTTGCGCATTGTCGCCCTCGCTGCCCGCCGTCTGGCCCGCACCGAGGCCACCGAAATGCCCGTGCTGGCCAGCTGGCAAGCCCTGCTCAATTATTTGACGATTGATATGGCGCATCTGACGGTCGAACGGGTGCGGGTGCTCTATCTCGATACCAAAAACCGCCTGATCCGCGATGACCATTTGTCCGAAGGCTCGATCGACTCCGCCGAAATCCACCCCCGCGAAGTCATCCGCCGTGCGCTTGATCTTGGCTCTACCGCGCTGATTCTGGTGCATAATCACCCATCCGGCTCGCCCGAACCCAGCCGCGCCGACATCCACATCACCAACCAAATCGCCGAAGCCGGACGCCTGCTCGGCATCGCCGTTCACGATCATGTCATAATTGGCCGCACCGGCCACGTCAGCCTCAAAGCCAAAGGCCTGATCTAAAATGCACCTATATCAAGCCTCCTCCCCCTTGAGGGCAGGGCTATATTCATTAGCCCTAACCTTGATTTTCCACCCCCCACCCTCTAGCGGCCAGCTTACACACTGAAATCCGGAGTCTCCCATGGTCCCCCGCTACGCCCGCCCCGCAATGTCCGCCATCTGGGACGCCGAACACCGCTATAAAATCTGGTTCGAAATCGAAGCCCACGCCACCGACAAACTCGGCGAACTCGGCGTCGTTCCCGCATCTGCGGGTCAGGCGCTATGGGCATGGTGGGCCACCAACCCCACCATCGACGTCGCCGCCATCGACGCGATCGAGGCCGTGACCAAACATGACGTTATCGCCTTTCTAACATGGGTTGCCGACCAAGTGGGCGACCAAGCCCGCTTTATGCACCAAGGCATGACCAGCTCCGATGTCCTTGACACCACCCTCAATCTGCAACTGGTTCATGCCGCCGACATTCTGCTGGCCGATCTTGATGCCTTGCTGGCCGCGATCAAACGCCGCGCCTTTGAACATAAACACACCCCGACCATCGGCCGCAGCCACGGCATCCACGCCGAACCGACCACATTTGGCCTCAAACTTGCGCAGGCCTATGCCGAATTTACCCGCTGCAAAGCGCGTCTGATCAACGCCCGCGTCGAAGTCGCCACCTGCGCCATTTCCGGCGCTGTCGGCACCTTCGCCAATATCGACCCGAGCGTCGAAGA
>JBEAOQ010000086.1:0-7124 GCA_041164845.1 Pseudomonadota bacterium
AATAACGCTAAGCCAAGCACAAGATAGTATGACGCCAGCCAATTCCCAGCCGCTTGCACCGGGATGACGCGCCACCCACAGCGCCGCAACCAGATAGATCACCGGGCCAAGCAATGAACAGAGCCATACCGGAACATCGGCAAGGGCTTTGTTCCGGATGCGGCGCGTGGCAAAATCATTGGGCAGGAACGAATCAATCAACCCGAACAAGGGCAGGCTGGCAATGCCAACCAGCACCCATGCACCGCCGACCATAAAGCTGGCAATCACGCAGAGTTGCAGCACAACACCCAGATAATAGCGTCCGTAATCCATGACTCTCTCCATCGCACTGATTGGCGAATTTCACGTTACCTATATACGCAAAAAATAGACTGTGCAATGGTGAATGGGCAAATGGGGAATGGGTTCAGCTTTTTCGCGACAAGCTTGCCGCGCTTGGGTATGGGGCAAAAGATATGAAAATGCGCGAACTTGAAGAA
This sequence comes from Pseudomonadota bacterium, assembly GCA_041164845.1. Lineage (GTDB taxonomy): Bacteria > Pseudomonadota > Alphaproteobacteria > Sphingomonadales > Sphingomonadaceae > Novosphingobium. The sequence continues at coordinate 483 of JBEAOQ010000086.1, forward strand.
AAAACCGGGGTCAATCGAGAGACAATCCGGGTTTATTTCCGCGAAGGTCTGTTGCCAGAGCCAGACCGACCCGCGCGCAATGTTGCCGATTATGGTGAAGACCACGTGCGCGGCATTCTCGCCGTGCGCAAGCTACAGCGCGAATCGGGCATGACCTTGCCACAGATCCGACAGGTGCTAAACGGCGAAGGCACCGCCCGTTCACTTGGTGCTTCGGCGCTTCAACACCTTGAAGACTTGGTCGCCACGCGGGTTGGCGTCCAGCAGGGCTTGGTAGCAATCACCACGATGTTGGAAAATAATCCAAAGGCGCGGATCGACGCAACCGCGTTACACAAGATCGGCATTATTGACTTGATCGAATCCCCTGATGGCGAATCAGTCAGCATCACCGATGCCAGCCTTGTCAGCATCTGGGGGCGGATGCGGATGGTCGGATTTGACGAAGAGCATGGCTTTCCGCCGGAGATCCTCGATTATTATATCGAGGCGGCGGAATATGTTGCCGGCAAAGAGGCCCAGCTGTTTCTGGAACGGGTCGAAGGCCTGGTTGGCGAGAACGAAGCTGCGGCCATGCTGGAATTTGCGCTACCCGCGATGCTAGATTTCTTCGGCCTTATTAGGTTGAAGGCATTTCTGCGCAATATTGGGGCCAAGACCAAGAAAGGCGGCGAAATTCGTGTCGTGCCACCGGGAACTGGGGACAAGCCGTTGCAGAGTTAAATCAAGCCAACGCGCTTGGCGATCCAGTCCTCTTCTACCTCCTGCGTTACCGCATCATTATCGGCCCAGAAACGGCGAATGGCAGCCCCCGACACCATCGCGGCACCCGACCGCACATCGCGGGCGGCATCGCCTTGCTTCCAGCCCGCCAAAACCAGTCGCCGCGCCCATGCCGCATAGGTCGGATTGCGTAAATCGGCGATCCTGCAACGGACAATGGGATATAGCGCGGCATCCTTGGATACTTCCATGGTAATGCCCATTGCCACCCAAAAGCGATCACTGAAGAAAAATGCGCGAAATTCAGCAAGCATTGCCCGCAATAAAGCCTCCTTGCCGATTGTTGCCTTGTCCAACCACGCCGCACTGTCATCGCGGGCAAGGGATAATGCTTGCTCCACTGCTGCCAGAATAACCGCATTTTTGTCGGGGAAATGATGCAGCAATGCCCCTTGCGAAACCCCTGCCGCTGTGGCCACAGCGCGCAACCGCAATGCCTTCAACCCGCCTTCAGCCATAGTTTCATAGGCGGCATTGGCCAAGCGCGCCCGCATCGCATCGCTGCGTTCGACCTGGGTGCGGCGCGGTGGGCGGGCAGGGCGGGCGGGCGGCTCAAAACTCATGCGGCACGCATAAGGAACGGCGTCACCAGCTCGATAAACCGCTCACGTTTTTCGATCTGGGTCCAATGGCCACATCCGCCAAACACATGCAGCTCGCTGTTGGGGATCAACTGGTTGAATTTGATTGATTGCGCCAACGGCACGATGACATCTTCGCGGCCATGCACCGCCAGCACCTGATGCGGCATGGCGCGCAGGGCGTCTTCGGCAGTGGCCAGCCGGTCTAGCTTGGCTTGGCGCGGTTCTGGAAACAGGCGGGCATAGGCTTCCTGTGCGCCGGGGCGGATGCTGGCTTCATAGCGTGACCGGACGATGTCTTCGTTGACCAATCCCGCATCATGGGCGAATCTGTGCATCAATCCGCGCATGGCTTCGACCGAAGGCTCATAGCCCCAGACATCCTCAAGCCCTTTGGTGATCGGGAACGGCAATCCGGCGGCCCCCATCAACACAATATGCCCCACCCGATCTGGATGGCGTGTCGCCAGCGCCAGCGTCAAAGCGCCGCCAAAGCTGTTGCCGATAAAATGGGCTTTTTCGATCCCCATCGCATCCAGAAAGCCAAGGATATGGGTAACCCAGACATCCAGGGTGAAATCGCTGATCTCCTCAGGGCAATCGGTATAGCCAAAGCCGACCATATCCGGCGCATAGCAATGAAAATGCGCGGCAAAGGCGGGGATAACCCCGCGCCAATTGGCATAGGCGGTAACCCCGGGGCCAGAGCCATGGATCAACACCAGCGGCGGCCCACTCCCCGCCTCGATATAATTGGTGCCAATGCCGCCGACATCAATGCGCTGGCCGACTTCAGGATTGTTGTTCATAGTATTTCCGATCTGATTGTGTTGCTTATAGCATGGTGCTGCCGCCGTTGACGCTGATGACTTGTCCGGTAACGAATGCCGCTTCGCGCGTGGCCAGATAGGCAACCATCGAGGCGACCTCGGCCTCGCTAGCGGCGCGGCCCATCGGGATGACGCGAAGCACTTTTTCAACCAATGCCGGATTGGCGGCGCGGACATCTTCCAACTGACGGGTTTGCACCGCACAGGGGGCGACGGTGTTGACGGTGATGCCATCCAGCGCAAATTCGCGGGCGAGGCCAGTGGTCATGCCATGCACCCCGCCCTTGGCGGCATTATAGGCGGCGTGATCGAACAAGCCGTTACGCACCGAATCTGCGCCAATGTTAATGATCCGGCCAAAACCGGCGGCTTGCATATGCGGCAGAACCAGCCAGCTGCACCAGATCGCGGTCCATAAATTGCGGTCGATGGTTGCGCGCAATGTGTCCGGCGTGTGATCGAGGAAGGGACGCAAGATGCCGCCACCGGCATTGTTGACCAAAATATCAATCCGCCCAAATTTTGCCAATGTGTCGTCAACCAAACGCCGCGCATCAGCTTCATCCGCCAGATTTCCGGCAAAACTGGCGGCATAGTCTGGCCCCGCCAGCGCATCGGCAGCAGCAGAGGCCAGCGCCGGATCAAGATCGCAGACCATGATTTTTGCCCCATCACACAGCAATCTTTCGGCGATGGCCCGGCCAATGCCGCCACCCGCGCCGGTGACGATGGCGATCTGTCCTGCGAGCGGTTGGGCCATGCTCATTCGGCCAAGATCCGCATCGGCATCCGCATCGGCACAATCGGGCTGCCTTTGCCAAAACGCGGATCGGGCTTGCTGCCCCAGATGTCCATCACTTCGGCCTTATGTTCCAATTCGCGGGCATCGCGTGCGCCGTGTTCGTCAAACAATTCCATGCCAAAGCTGAACTCGGCGCTGTTGCCGTCGGGATCAAGGTAATAGAGAAAAATGCTGGTGGAAGGCAGGTGACGCCCGGGGCCAAAGACAATCGGAACATCAGCCCCCTTCATCCGGTTCATCGCGCCGCCAACATCATCCATATCGCTGACCATAAAGTTGATATGATGCAGCGTGTTGGCGCTGTGTTGCAGCAAGGCAAGGCTGTGGTGCAAAGGATTGGGCCAAGCGCGCAGCCATTCGGCGACACCCCCCACCCGATCCGACACGGCAAAGCCCAGTCCATCGACCCAAAAATCATGCGCCGCCGCCAGATCACTGACATTCAGCACGACATGGCCCAGCCGGACAATCCGCGTATGCGGTGACAGATAGGGTTCAGTTACCACTGCTTGCCCGATGTAAAAATCAATCTCCAGCCCAGTTACCGGATCGGCAAAGCGCAAAGACCGCGCCACCTGCTGCGCGGCATTCTGCGCGGGGCTGGCCCAAATAGGGGCGCAGTCAAGCCCGGTTAGCAAGGCAAAAGCGGTGAGCAGTTCGGCTTCGCTTTCCAGCTCGAAACCGACGGCAGACAGTCCGGCGGCATCGCCGCGTTCCAGAATTACATCATAAGGCCGGTCACTACACCGCAGCCACGCGCCGTCGCCGCTGGCATGCGCCACCGCCAGACCGACGATGTCGCGGTAGAAGCCTAAGCTGGCGGCAAGATCGGGACAGCGCAACCGGCAATAACCAAGCCGGACGAAGCGCAGCGGATGGAGGATCATTTCGCCGCCTTTCACAGGATGAAGCTGATGCGCGCATGGGGGCGCAGTGCTTCCATATCGAGCACACAGGTCTTTTTGGCGATTTTCAGCCCGCCATCATGCTCGACAATTTCATGCAGATAATGGCCAACAAAGGCATCGCTGGTCACATCTTTGCTGCGCCAGACCACAAAGGACGACCGCGCCCGGATCAGCGCGCCATCGCGGGCAACCCGCGTGTTCGACACCAGATGGCGCAGTTTTGAATGTGGATGCTCGCTATGCGCGCCGACCTTAGACAGGCGGATGACCCGCTGCTCCATCCGCACCCGATCATCCATCACATAGAATAGCGAACTGTTTGGATCGGCACTGTCACCATCGACATCGCTGGGCGGAACATAATAATGGGCATCGGCGGTATAAAGCGCCAGCCAATCATCCAACTGCCACCGATCCAGCAAATCCGCCTCCAAATAAAGCAAATCTTCCACCCGCAGGCGCAGCAGCAGCATTGCGTCCATACTCATGCCCCCGCCTCTGATGACGCCATTTTCATCCGGCGGTCCCATTCACGCCAATAGGCCCGCATTTGCTCCTCATCATCATAGGATGGGCCATCTTCGCGCAGCATACCCTTGGATATGTCGTTATAAGCCGCCTCACCGCTGGCGGCATAGCCTTGCTGGCATTTTTCGATGGCTTCGACGTCATCGGGGGTGGCAAAACCGCCGGGGCCGAGGAATTCGGTGAAATTATACAGCCGATATTTTCGCAGCCATTCGCTTTCCTCAACTGGGGCCAGCGCCCAGGCATTGACCTCGACATAATCGGGCGCGGTGGGGAAAAAAGTGCGGACGGTGATCGCCATAATGTCATTGACCACCAGATTGGGGAAGATCACCATATTGCGGTTTTTATGCGCAATGCGGTCGGCGCGGATTGCCCCAACCCGTGCTTGCAGTGCGGCATGGATCGCGGCGATCTCGGCCTTGCCCTCCTCGCCCCACAGCGGCACCCAATTGGCGATAGGGCGGCCCCATGGTGCGCTATATTCGACCAAAGCATGACCGTTGTTCAGGTCAATGGCAACACCCGACAGCGGCGTCGCCCCCAGCGCGCCATTGGCATTCTTCAGATATTCCAGATAGGTCGAATGGGTGCAGGCGGCATGATAGCCATCAAAACTGTTTTCGGCGAGCAGCTTCCAATTGCCGCGCATGGCATATTCCTGCGTGCCGCCGACAATCTGCATCCCGCTGGCCGAATGTTGCGCCACCAGATTGAGATAATCGCCAGCGTCGGCCAGATAGGTTGCCAAATCTTCGCCGTCCTGCGCAAAATTGATAAAAAAGAAATCGCCAAATCGCTCCATCCGAGGGGCGTGAACCATCTGTTTCTGCGGATCATTCTTGAAACCATCGGGATAGCCGCTGCTGCCCGGCAGGGTCATCAGATGGCCGTCAGACCCAAAGGTCCAGCCGTGATACATGCACATGAAGGCCCGCGATTTGCCCTTGCGTTCGCGGCAGACCAGCGCGCCGCGATGCGGACAGACATTGAGCAGGGCGTTAAATTCGCCGGCCATATCCCGGTTGAACAACACCGGTCGCCGCGCCACTGTGCGGGTCAGGAAACTGCCGGGTTCGGGCAATTCAGAGGCGTGGCCAAGATAAAGCCAGCAGCGGTCAAAGATCGCGGCATATTCGCGGGTAAACACATCATGGCTGGTAAAGGCGCGGCGCGGGACAAGGAACTGGCCTTTTGTCCTATCCTCGATAATTGCTGGCAATCCACGCATCGCCGTCTCCATGATCGCGGCTGCTTTACAACATACCGTGCAAACGCTATGTAAGATGGAGTCGGATGGCCTGTCAATCAGATTGAGGCCGTCCATTTTTGCGAACGGATATAAGCGAAAGATCGGGCGGGAATGAGCATCGAACCAACGGCAGAGCAACAGCGCATTGTTCAGCAAGCGGCACGTGGGCTGGGCCGGGCTGGATTGGTTCATGCTTTCGGCCATTGCAGTATCCGGCTTGATACCCGCCATTTTCTGGTTTGTGCGCCGCGCCCGTTGGAATGTGTCGGTGATGCGCTGGGCACCGTCTGTCCGGTGTCAGGCCCGCTGCCAGACGGGGTGCTGGGCGAAGTGCGGATCCACCAACAGGTCTATGCGCGGCGCAGCGACGTGGGGGCGGTCTGCCGGATTATGCCGCCGGTGCTGATGGCGCTGTCAACGCAAGGCATCGTGCCGCGCCCGCGCCATGGCATCGGCGCTTATTTTGCCACCCTGCCACTGTGGAATAACCCGCGCCTGCTGCGCGATGATGACGCGGCTTCGGCTCTGGCCGAGATGCTGGCGGATGCGCCCGCTATCGTTATGCGCGGCAATGGCGCGGTGGTGGTCGCCGAAACCATGCCATCAGCGGTGACGCTGGCATGGTTTTTAGAGGATGCGGCGCGGATCGAACGCGATATTCGCGCCATGGGATTTGCCCCCGACAGTGGCTTGCTTGATGCGGCTGAAACCACTGACCGGCAGGTGTGGAGCGGCGGTGTGGCGGAACGAATGTGGGATTGGTTGATACGGGAATGACGATGATAGGCTTGCAGGATTACCCAAATTTCCGCGATCTGGGCGGCATGGCGGCGGGAACAGGACGGTTGCGATGCGGCAGAGTGTTTCGTTCAGAAGCCGTGTTAGATCCCAGCGCAGAAGATGCCGCCATACTCAAAGTCAAAGCCATACGCACGGTATTCGATCTGCGCAGCGCGGG
>JBEAOQ010000087.1:0-5307 GCA_041164845.1 Pseudomonadota bacterium
GCTTTGTTCGGCGCATCGGCCAAAGTCTGCATTGCGGTCAATCTGCTGCAGGAGGCGCGCTCCACACTGCTGGGTCGCGCCCTTGCCCGCGCCTTAAAAATGCCTGTCTGGGCGCGGATGATGGCGGTGGCGGGCCACGCCATCTGGCTGGCTGGCATCTGGAATTGCGCCGTCCTCGCCCGCGAAAATCTCTCGACACCCCTGTTGCTGGCGGTGGCCTTGCTGGCGCTGCGTATCTTGGCTAACGGCCCCCGCGCCACGCTGGCCATGCTCACCGGCGCTACATTCGGCGCGGCCCTGCTGACCGGCACGTCTTCGCTGCCGATCATTCTGGCCCCGCTGCTGGCGCTGGCCTTCGCTGCCAAATGGCGCATCAGCCAGATGGCCCCGCCCACACTGGCGCTACTCGCTGGCACCCTTCTCATCGTCGCACCTTGGATGCTGGCGACCCAAGCCATGCTGGGCCGCGCCGTCCTCACCAGCAATTCGGGTTTCAACCTCTATCTCGGCAACAACCCCGCCGCCGATGGCCGCTTTGTCAGCATCGCCAAAACCCCCGCCGCCGCTGATTGGCGCGTATTGAACGACAGCATCGGCGAAGCGGGTGCCAGCACCGAATTGGGCCACCGCGCCATCACTTACATGATCCACAACCCCGCCCGCACCGCCCAGCTTACCGCGCGTAAATTGGCGCTGTTCTGGGCACCCAATCTGCCATCCGCCGCAGATTTCACCAGCAACCGCACCGTGGCCCTGATCCGGCTGGGCGAAGTGGCGGAATATTGTGCTTTCCTCATCCTTGGCCTTGCGGCGCTCATCCTCAACACCGCCCCGCTGCATACCCGGCTGACCCTTGCCGCGCTGATCGCTGGTTTCTGGGGGTTGCATGGCATCGCCTATATCATCGCCCGCTACCGCGATCCGGTCATGCCGCTGCTGATAGTGCTGGCCTGCGCAACCATTTCTTACCTTTTCACCCGCTATAGCGCCCATAAGGAGCCAAATCATGCGGCATGACAATATCACCAAAGACGTCGCGCTGGTCGTCGATCTGGATCGCACGCTGATTACCGCCGATGTGGCGATGGAATCGCTGGTGCGCATTGGTATGGGCAGCTTTCGCGGGTTGTTCACCCTGCTGATCTGCCTGTTTCGTGGCCGCGCCGCGATGAAACGCTATCTGGCCCGCGTGGCTCCGGTCGATGCCGCCAAATTGCCCTACCGCGAAGAAGTCCTGACCCTGATCCGCGAAGCCCGCCGCCAAGGCCGCACGATAATCCTCGCCAGCGCCGCCCATTGGCGCACCGCCAACCGCGTTGCAGCACATTTGGGGATGTTTGATCTGGTAATCGCCAGCCGTGGCCGCACCAATATGAAGGGCAAAACCAAATTGGCGCAAATCCGCGCCGCCATTGGCGATGCTGCCTTTGATTATGTCGGCGATGCCCCCGCTGATCGCCCGATCTGGCAAGAATCACGGATTGCCTATACCGTCGGTGTCGCCACCGGCACCAGCCATGAACAACGCCTGTTCAAAGGCCGCACCCTGACCCGCGCCCTGATAAAAGCCGCCCGCCCGCATCAATGGGCGAAAAATGCGCTGGTGTTTGTTCCCTTGGCGACATCGGGTCTGATGCTCAATGCTCTGGCGATTGGTCAGGCGCTGATCGCCTTTGCTTTCATGTCGGTGATCGCCTCATCGGTCTATATTCTCAACGATCTGGTCGATATTGATTCCGATCGCCTCCACGCCAAAAAACGCAGCCGTCCGCTGGCTTCGGGCGATTTGCCAATCCCGGTGGCGGTCATCGCCGCCACGGTGATGATGCTGGGCGGTTTGGTCGGCAGTTTCGTGCTGCTCAGCCCGCTGACCTTTGCCGCCATGGCCTGTTATTGCGGCCTGACCATGACTTACAGCTTTCGGCTGAAGTCGGCGATGATTGCCGATGTGCTGGCGCTGGCCTGCCTCTATACCATCCGCATTGTCGCTGGCGCGGCGGCAATAAATGTCACAACATCGTTCTGGCTGCTGCTGTTCAGCGTGTTTTTCTTCCTGTCGCTGGGCTATCTCAAACGCTATATCGAACTGTCCTCCAGCGCACGCCAAGACCATGAATTGCTCAGCGGTCGCGGCTATATCCGCACCGATACCGCGATTGTCGCCATCAGCGGGATTGCGGCGGGCATGGTCTCGATCTTGGTGGTGGTGCTGTTCGCCGAAGCCATGGGCCAAACCATGAGCTATACCAGCCCGGCGATGCTGTGGTTATTGCCGCTGCCGCTGCTCTATTGGCTTAACCGCATCTGGATGATGGGCGGACGCGGCCAAGTCGACAGCGATCCGGTGGCCTTTGCGGTGACCGACCCCAAAAGCATCGCCGTCGGCATCTCCATCGCCGCCATCGTGATGCTGGCCAAATATGCGCCGGTTATGGCATGGATGGCTACGCATAATTTGGTTTAATTTGTATTTGGAAATGGCCAACGCTCGATGGACAACCGCCGTGCGTTGGCTTATTTTCCATTCCGCGAGTTAACATATCGCGCATCGTCATTGCGAGAGCAGCGACGCAATCCATCAGCAGCACTGGCCAAAAGGCACAACCATGACCCAAACCCGCCAAATGCCCCCCAGCCAAGCCCCCCGCGTCTGGGATTTGCCGATCCGCCTGTTTCAGTGGTTATTGGTGATGCTGTTTGGCCTGTCATGGTGGAGCGCCGAAACCGGCCATATGGATTGGCACCGATTGTCGGGCGAAACCATTATGGGACTGGTGGTATTCCGCATAATTTGGGGGATAATCGGCAGCGATACGGCGCGTTTCTCCCAATTTATCCGCTCACCGCTGCGCCTCATCGCCTATTTGCGCGGCCAATCGGATGACACAATCGGCCATAATCCTATCGGCGGTTACAGCGTGATTTTGCTGCTGATGTTGCTGGGCATCCAGATCAAATCGGGGCTTTTCGCAGTCGATACCGATGGGCTGGAATCGGGGCCATTGTCCTATTTGGTCAGTTTTGAACAGGGCCGCGAATCCGCCCATTTTCATCATTTCAGCTTCAACATTTTACTGCTGTTGGTGTTGGTGCATATTCTGGCGATTGGTTTTTACCGTGTGGTGCGCAAACGCAAATTGATCCCGCCGATGATTACCGGCCGTGATGCCCAACTGCCCGCTGGCACCGCCGAAATGGCCCCCGCCCCATGGTGGCGTCTGGCGCTGGCGGTTGGAATTGCCGCCGCAACCGCTTGGTATGTTGGGCATGGACTGCGGTTTTAAGGAAAAACATCGTCATTGCGAGAAGCGCCGCGACGAAGCAATCCATTCCATCACCTACCCTCCCCGTGCGGGCAAGGCTTTCGCATATGGCCTTAAGAAAGGGGTTCACGCAGAGACGCGGAGGAAGCAGAGAGACGCAGAGGGGCTAAATTTATTTTCGATACGGGGAATAGCATTCTCAACACATCCCAACACCTTCGCGCCTCCCTTCTTCGCTGCGCCTCTGCGTGAACCCTTCTTCCTTGCATATAAGCCATATGCAATAGCCCTGCCCTCAAGAGGGAGCTATGACGATGTTACCTCAATCCACACAGCCTAATAATATTGCCCACTATTCGGCTTGACCCCTTGCTTCGGCTTGCCCGAATCCAAATGCGATTTCTGATCGCCTGATCGCCGCCCAGTGGCTGAATCCAGAAAATCATCGCCCGCCGCGCCCTCAACCGGCGGATCGCCCGGCCCACTATCAACGCCGCCATCCCGCGCATTTTTCGCGCTAACCAGATTGCCCTGCTCATCATAGAAATAGCTGTCACCCGTGGCCCCGCCGCCGACATCATCCGGCTCCAACGTATATCCGGGCAATTTCAGCTCGGTGTCAAATGCCTCCACCGGCCGTTTGGCCACCGCCAATTTCATATATTGGGCAAAGGCCCGCGCTGGCGCTACCCCACCTTGCAACACCGGCACAGGCTTGGCATCATCGCGGCCCATCCAGACACCGGTGGTGATCCCGCTGGAAAATCCCACAAACCAGCCGTCTTTGTTGCTGCTGGTGGTGCCGGTTTTGCCCGCCACGGGTCGGCCAATTTGCGCCGCACGGCCGGTGCCGATGCTGACAGCGGTTTGCATCAAATCGGTCATCCCCGCCGCGACATAGGGCGGAACCAGCGTCTCTGCTTGCAATGTCGGGCGGGTATACAGAATGCGCCCATCATTGGTGGTTACTTTGATAATGCCATAGGGTTCAACCGATGTCCCCTTGGCCGAAACCGCCGCAAAGGCCCGCGTCAGTTCGATCAGCCGGACATCCGAAGTGCCCAAAACCATCGCCGGATTGGTGTTGATCGGGGTGGTAATGCCAAACCGCCGCGCCATCGACGCCACCGCTTCAAAACTGACCTGCTGGCCCAATTGCGCCGCTACGGTGTTTTTCGAATAGGCAAAAGCAGTGCGGACATCAATCGGCCCGGCATAGGTGCCGCCCGAATTGCGCGGCGTCCAACCGTCAATCGTCACCGGTTTGTCCTCGATCGGATCATCGGGTTTCACCCCCGATTCCAGCGCCGCCAGATAGACAAACAGCTTCCACGCCGAACCCGGTTGGCGCACCGCATTGACCGCACGGTTATAATTTGATGTCACATAATCGGTGCCGCCAACCATCGCCAATACTGCGCCATCGCGGTCTAAACTGACCAGCGCCCCCTGCGTTCCCGCCGGTGCATTGGCTTTGACCGAAACCGCCGCCGCCGCTTGCATCGGCAAATCCAGCGTCGTCCACACCTCAATCGGCGCGGTATTGTCGGGCAAGATCATATCCAACTGCGGCAATGCCCAATCGGTAAAATAGCGCACGGCATTTTGCGCCGATTCAGGGGCAATATGCACCGCGTTCAAATCGGCTGCGGCGCGCTCTTCGCTGGAAATACTGCCCGCATCCTCCATCACCGCCAGCACCACCTTGGCGCGGTCAACCGCCGCTTTGGCATCCGCCGTCGGGGCATAATGTGATGGAGCCTTGACCAAACCCGCAATAATCGCCGCCTCGGGCAGGGTCATGGCATTTCCACTATGACCAAAAAATTTGCGGGTGGCGGCATCGACGCCATAGGCCCCTCCGCCGAAATAGACCTTGTTCAAATAAAGTTCGAGAATCTCATCCTTGGAAAATTTCCACTCCAGCGCCATCGCCAAAATCGCCTCACGCGCTTTGCGGTCAAAAGTACGGTTATTATTCAGGAAAACAGTCCGCGCCAATTGCTGGGTCAATGTTGACCCGCCCTGCCGCCAGCGCCCCGCT
>JBEAOQ010000088.1:0-3352 GCA_041164845.1 Pseudomonadota bacterium
ATTTTGATGATGGCAAATCGGTAAATGCCGCATTGCGGGTTGAATCGGTAGGGATTGATTCTGCCATCTCGGCTGCCTCAACTATGCAAAATATGCCCGACATGAATTCCCACAGAGATCATGCTGCAGGCATGTAATTTGCACAGGTAATTTGTATATGCACAGCCTCCAGCCAAACCGGCGCACCACTGTCATCACCCTGTTGCTGGTAATGATCTTTGCGCTGATCGAACTGGCCATGCACCGTCCCGTTATCTGTCCTTGTGGCACGATCAAATTTTGGTGGAGCGCGGTGCAATCGGCTGAAAATAGCCAACATATTGCTGATTGGTATAGCTTCAGCCATGTGATTCATGGGACACTGTTCTATGCCTGTGCGCATATTTTGCGCCAGAAAAGCCCTTTGTTCCAGCAAAAATTTTGCCATTGGGCCTTGGCCATAGCGGTGATGATCGAAGGCATTTGGGAATTACTGGAAAACTCTCCTACAATGATTGATCGCTATCGCTCCGTCACCATCAGCTATGGCTATACTGGCGATTCCATCGTCAATTCCATGGCGGATATTGGCTGGATGAGCTTGGGTTTCCTGCTTGCTGCAAGGCTTCCGGTGCGGGCGACTGTGACAATGGCGGTCAGCTTTGAGCTGTTCACCCTGCTGGTCATCCGCGATAATCTTACGCTGAATATACTGATGCTGATTTGGCCGATCAATGCCATCCGCCTATGGCAAGGTGCGATTTAGGCCCATGCGCAGCAACTCTGATACCACGGATCGCGGTCTGACCACAGGCGAAGTGGACATGGTGCGCGGTATTTTTGGCAATGCCATTGACACTACCACCGTGCGCATCCACCGCCGCAAATGGCATCCATTTCAGTCGAAAAATACCACGATGGCACCCTGTGGCCATGTGCATTTTCATCCCAAATCACCCAGCTATTGCGATGATTTCAGCACGGCATCGCCCGCCTTACAAACCCATTTCATCCACGAAATGGCCCATGTCTGGCAAGCGCAAACTCGCGGCAAATATTGGCTAATCCTGCGCCGCCATCCGTTTTGCACATACAGCTACACCCTAAAACCGGACAAAAAATTATGCGATTACGGCCCCGAACAACAGGCCGAAATCATCGCCCACGCCTTTGCGTTGCGGCGGGGGTGGGCTATCCCCACCCAGCATAACCCTCGCGATTATGGGGCTGTTGTCGATTTCCCATAACTCCTCCCCCTTGAGGGGGAGGTTGGGTGGGGGGTTAGATCTAAATTTGGTCAGATTGAATCGTCACCCTGAACTTGTTTCAGGGTCCATCTCTCACAATGCACAGACGTTTCATGGCGCACGATGGATGCTGAAACAAGTTCAGCATGACGGCTTTGCGTATGTGGTGAATTTGACTCTAATCCGGTTTCTTCGCCACCGCCACCATCGCCGGACGCAGCAGACGGTCTTTAATCATATAGCCCGCCGCCATTTCTTGAATAATCGTCCCCGGCTCGGCATCGCTGGCCAGCTCGATCATCGCTTGGTGCTGGTTGGGATCCAGCGGCAATCCCATCGCGGCAATCCGCGTAATGCCATGCGATGAAAACACCTTGTCCACTTCGCGGGACGTTGCCTCAATTCCGGCCACCACCGCCTTCAACCGCTCATCCTCGCGCAAATCGGCGGGAATAGCTGACACCGCCCGCGACAGATTATCCGCCACGCTTAACATATCGCGGGCAAATCCTGTCGCGGCATAGGCGCGGGCATCGGCAATATCTTTTTCCAACCGGCGGCGCACATTTTGCGTCTCGGCCTTGGCATAGAGCACCTCTTGTTTCGCCGCCTCAACCGCTGATTCCAAATCAGCAATCCGCGTATCACCCGTTTCCACAGCCGCATCGCCCGCCGCTGCATCTGTCAAAATCTCTGCCGCCACATCATCTTGCGGCTTAGTATCTGTCGTCATAATTCAAAAAATTCCATTAACTGATGCTTTGCCCAAAGCCCCGATATTACTCAGCGATTGGGCGGTAAAATCTACCATGGGGACGATGCGCGCATAATTCAACCGCGTCGGGCCAATTACGCCCACCACGCCAACCACCCGGCCATCCCGATCACGATAGGGCGCGGCTATAACCGAAGAGCCAGAAAGTGCAAACAAGTGGTTCTCTGCGCCGATAAAAATCCGCGTTGCCTCTGCCTCTCGCGCCAAATCCAACAATTCCGCGACCGATTGCCGATCCTCCAAATCATCCAGCAAAGATCGCACCCGCTCCAAATCGCCCAGCGCTGTCTCATCCAGTAAATTCGCCGCCCCGCGCACAATCAACACCGGACGCTTCGCCGCATCTTCGCTCCACACCGCCAATCCGCGTTCGACCAAATCGCGGCTGGCGGCATCCAATGCGCTGCGTCCCGATGCAATCTCGGCCCGCATCACCGATGCCCCATCGGCCAAAGTTCGCCCCGCCAGATGCGCGGTGATATAATTTGACGCCGCTTCCAATGCCCCCATCGGCAAGGGCACGGGCAAATCCACCACACGATTTTCCACCGCGCCATCTTCACCGACCAACACCGCCAAAGCCCGTGACGCCGATAATGCCACCAGATTCAATTGCGCCAATTTTGGCTCACGGCGCGGCACCATCACCACCCCCGCACAGGCGGATAAATCGGACAACACCGCCGAAGTCGCCGCCAGCGCCGCCTCAATCGGCCCGGGCTGGGCCACTTGTCGCTCAATCGCCGCACGCTCTTCCAATGTCGGTTGGGCGACCTGCATCATGCCATCAACAAACAGGCGCAACCCCTGTTCGGTCGGCATCCGCCCGGCGCTGGTATGCGGTGCCGACAGCAGCCCAAGCGATTCCAGCTCATGCAACACCGAACGGATCGAAGCGGGTGATAAGTTCAACCCACTGCTAACCCCCGACAATGTCCGCGACCCCACCGGCTGGCCCGAAGTCAAATAGCCATCGACCACCAGCCGGAAAATATCCCGCGCACGGGTGGTCAGTTCGGTGATCGGCGGGCTTGGCATCACTGACCACTAAACAAAACTTCAACAAAAATAAACCGTCCGTCCTGAGCTTGTCGAAGGACTGGCTTTCTTTCTCCGCAACTTTCACTATGGACACCGCAACACACATCAAAGGAACCCCCATGCGACCCTCGTCCCGCGCCCCCGATGAAATGCGCAGCCTGTCATTCGAAACCAACTTCACCATCCATGCCGAGGGCAGTGTGTTGGTCAGTTTCGGCAATACCCGCGTGCTGGTGACCGCCAGCGTCGAAGAAAAAATCCCGCCATTTCTGCGCGGCAAGGGCGAAGGCTGGGTCACGGCGGAATATTC
>JBEAOQ010000089.1:0-4659 GCA_041164845.1 Pseudomonadota bacterium
CTGGCATTACCCCCTTGCGCTTGATCGCGACGGGGTGGCTCCGAAATCAGCAACAATGCCAAGCTGAACGGCAGGCCACAAAGCCCCACAATAACCAATGTGCATTGCCAAGGTTGCAAACTTCCCAGAAGGGGAACCCCCACCATTGCCCCTGCTTTTATCAACCGCAGCAACGCCGCTCCGCCGATCAGCGAAGCGGCACCCCCGATCATCGGTGACATCGCAAAAATGCTGAAGGCCAGCCCTCTAGAACGGGTCGGCACCGCGTCACGGATGAGCGAAAATGCAGCAGGGGCAACGACCGCTTCGGCAATACCGACGCCAATTCGCCCAAGAAACAGCTCTGGCATTGAATCGGCCATGCCGCACAAGATGGTCATTACCGCCCAAGCCACCGAAGCAACCGCGATCAACAGCCGCCGGTTGACCTTATCGACAAAATACCCCGCCGGAATGCCGAAAAAACCATAAAAGGCGGCAAAGGCTAGGCCGAGCATCAGGCCCATCTGAAGGTCGCTGGCGCCCAGATCGGTCTTAATTGGCTCGACCAGCAAGGAGAGAATCACGCGATCGATGAAGGCATAGGTGTAGATGACCATCATCACACCAACGACGCGCCAATATTTTGGCACACCCTCATTTTTGACCGGCTCCAGCTCAACCATAATTGCCCCCGCCCCCACTTTGCCTAAACAAGGTCTGGAAGTATTTCCATTATCTCAGTGGGCGGCAATCCCATCGCCTCACGGAAGGCATGCCATACTTCTGGAGGCTGCCCCGCCTGAAACATAAAGGCGTCCAAATGCTTGCCAAACACCGGATGCGCCGCAATCTCAGCAAGTGTCAGCCCCCGTTCGAACAGCGCCCGATAAGGGTTGGGGAGCGGGATAGATATATTTGCCGCTGAATCCCGTATCGTTCCCTTCGGATCGCCGCCTTCTGCCACGATTTTGGCCTCACTCAACAAACGGCGGCGCATCAGCGCGATCCCTTTGTCACTGGTGCCCAGATTTTCCTTGGTGCGATCGGCGATTGTGCCCTGCCCTACCCAAGCGATGAAATCCTGGTTCATCACATGGCTTGAGATCCAGCGACCGGTCTTTTCGTCCTTAATCGGGCCGCGCCAAGCGGGAATGCTGGCCTGAACATAGCTTGACTGCTCAAGCGGCACGCAGTTATACATCCACGACACGCTGAGCGTGTTCTCATCGTCAATCGGCACGCGATATTCAAAATGGTCGCCAAGGAAGAAAGCATTCGGCCACAAAGCAGTGCGCCCAACGGTCCACATAGTATGTTCCCTGCCCAGATCCTCGCGGTCACGGCGATAGACAAAGCCATAGTCAAACTCGTCGAAAGCGACTTCCAAATGGCGCGGGCCATATTCGGCGTCACGATTCTTTTGACGCCGCTGCCAGTTCATATGCATCCACTCAAAATGCACGGGATCAATGGAGTTTTCCTGACATTGTAGCCAGTTGCAAGGGATTTCGGCAATGACCACCTGAACGAATCCCTTGCTCCAGCTAAAGGGTTCCCAATCGGGCACGAGCGGCGCAGGCAGCGGCCCCATATAGGCCCACACCATCCCAGCTTTGGTCTCTACCGGATAGGATTTGATGCGAATCTTATCCTTAAATTTGCCCTTGGGATTGGCGAGATCCTCAAAGGGTTGCTCGATACATGCGCCATCTGCGGCGAACTGCCAACCGTGGTAATTGCAGCGGATGCCACATTGTTCGACGAAACCGTATGACAGGTCAGCGCGACGATGCGGGCATTGCCGGTCGACCAGCCCAAAATTACCACTCTTGTCGCGGTACAACACCAAGTCCTCGCCCATCAGGCGTAAAGGGCGAATGTCGTTGCCGTCTTCGAACTCGGCCACACCGGCGATGGGCATCCAATAGCGACGCAACAGCTCACCAATAGGGGTGCCAGCGTCAACTTGGGTCAATTCACGATTCTGTGCTTCGCTCAACATAGCATCTAACCTTGCGCGATATATTTGGTGACGTGATAGGCTTCAAGTCCCTCGATCCCACCTTCCGAACCATGGCCGCTTTCCTTGACCCCGCCAAAGGGCGTCTCGGGGCCGGTCAGCCCGACAAAATTGATGCCGATCATGCCCGCCTCGATCGCATCGCCAATATCAGCCATTGTCCGCGCCGATTGCGTCCAAGCATAAGCAGCCAGACCATAGGGTAGCCGGTTGGCCTGTGCCACCACTTCATCAAAACTGGTGAAGCGTTGGGTGACCGCGACTGGGCCGAAAGGTTCCTCGTTCATTATCCGTGCCGCATTGGGCACATCGGCCAACAATGTCGGCTGCCAAAAATTGCCGGGGCCACCATTCGATTTGCCGCCCGTCACGATGTTGGCTCCAACGCTCTCAGCGTCGCCTATCAAATCGCCCATCGCGCTCAGCCTGCGCGGATTGGCCAGCGGTCCCATCTTTGTTTCGCGGTCAAGCCCGTTGCCAATCTTTAATCCGCTAGCAAAACTGGCAAATTTTTTGACGAATTCATCATGGACACTATCGTGGACATAGAATCTGGTCGGCGCGATACATATCTGCCCCGAATTGCGATATTTACCGCCAGCGGTCATCGCCACCGCCTTGTCGATATCGGCATCGCCGAAAACGATAACCGGTGCATGACCGCCCAGTTCCATCGTCGTCGGCTTCATCCCCTTGGCAGCGAGACCCGCGAGATGCTTGCCGACTGCGGTTGAACCCGTAAAACTGACCTTGCGGATGATCGGCGAGGCGATGAGATAAGTTGAAATATCGGCTGGAACACCGAAAACCACATTCAGGACGCCCTTAGGCAGTCCGGCATCGTCAAGCGCGAGGGCAAGCGCCAAACAGCTGCCCGGCGTTTCCTCTGCCGGCTTGATAATCACCGAACAACCCGCTGCCAGCGCCGCCGCCATTTTGCGCGATGGAATCGTTGTCGGAAAATTCCACGGCGAAAAAGCAGCCACCGGACCGATCGGTTCCTTGGTAACCAGATGCCGCACACCGGGTTGTTTGGATGGCACAATCCGCCCATACGATCGGCGGGCTTCTTCGGCATACCAGTCGAAAATATCGGCGCAGGCAAAGGCTTCTGCGGTGGATTCGGCAATCGGCTTGCCCTGTTCGCGGGTGCTGATGGCCCCGATCATCGGCGCACGCTCGCGCATCAATTGTGCGGCGGCGCGCAAAACCTTAGCCCGTTCATAGGCTGTGACCCGCCGCCATTGCTTGAACCCTGCATCAGCAGCTGCCAGTGCCTCATCAAGATCAGCCGTAGTCGCCACGGGCAGATTGGCAATCGTCTGCCCAGTCGCCGGATCGACCACAGGAATTGTTCCGCCATCGCTGGCGCCGCGCCATGCGCCCGCAATGAACAAGCTCGGCGCTGGATAGTCTATGGTCGCTGTCACCTTGTTTTCCTTATCATGACGTTGAAGGCAATCGACCCGTGCCAAACCCGTAAATGTCGATGGTTCGCTCACCAGACTGGATTCGTGCAATCTTGTTGGCCTCGTCGCGTTCGCGGCGGTCTCCCGCAGCCAAGGCATCGCTGACAACTAAAGATGGCAAGACAACAACCCCATCGCGGTCGCCGATAACCAAATCGCCTTGCCTCACCACAACTTCGCCGATACGGATCGGCTGACGCGTCCAAGCGGTGGCCTCATAGCCCTTGATTGTGCCGTTCAGACAGATGCCATTGGAGAACACCGGAAATGGCATCGTGGCTAGGTTCGCAACATCGCGCACCCCGCCATCAATCACCAGACCGCCTAGCCTTTGTGCAATCGCCGCCGTGTTCAATATATCGCCCCAATAGCCCCACTCGATGCCGCCGCTGGTCGACACCACCAGCACGTCCCCCGGCGCAGCTTGATAGAGCGCACGGTGAATCCAAAGATTATCGCCCGCCGGTATATGCACCGTAAAAGCCGGGCCTGCGATCCGCATATCGGGAGCAACGGGTTTAATAGCGGATGGCAATGCCCCTATCCGCCCCGCCGCCTCATGGAGCGTCGCCGCACCCAAACGCCCAGCTTCGGCGAGTTGCTCTGCGCTATAGGTCATTTGCCCTCGCGGCGCTGGAGCAGATGATATTGCTGTTGCTTGCGCGCTTCATCGAGGCGCAGCCCCCCAGCGATGGCATCGCGGATGCGCATTTCGGCGGCGTCGATGACCTCTGCGGCGTCAAGCACTTCGGCCTCACGGCCAGCCGGAATGGCCACCACCCCGTCAGAATCACCGCGCATAATGTCGCCAGGCGAAACCCGCACATCACCGATGGTCACAATAACCTGCGTTGCGTCAAGCTGGACACGGTCTTTGCCGGTGCGCATCGAATAACTGCGGCTATACATCGGATAATCAAGATCGAGCGCAAGATGCGTGTCGCGGCACGCGCCGTCGATCACCGTGCCGCCCAACCCATGCTTGTTCGCGGTGAAAGTCAGGATGTCGCCCCAAACCGTTGCATCGGGCCTTCCGCCATTGTCGATCACTACAACATGCCCTTCCGGAACATCGTCAATGAAGTCACCAACCGTGCCCAATGGATGCCCGACCGGCGCATAAGCCAAGGTGAAGGCCCGACCCGTTAGCCGAAATCGGTGATCGAGCGGCTTAATCCCCAAGCATTG
>JBEAOQ010000090.1:0-7596 GCA_041164845.1 Pseudomonadota bacterium
GCCGACCGTGGTCGAACCATCACCAGCGAAAATTTCCACGGCATAATAGGGGCCATCGCCCAGGGCGCCGAAACAGGGATTGGGCTGATGCTTGGGATCACCGATTTCGATGTCGATTTGGCTTTCGCCTTTGCCATAGGCGGTGTCTGTGCCGGTTATGGCAAAGGCGGCGACTTTTGCCGCTGTTGCGTCCAGACCCACAGGATCAACCCCGATCTGCGCAGCCAATTCGGCCAATGTCGCGCCGACCTTCATATAGCCGCAAGCGACCATTTCCTTGATCTTGCCGCCGCCCGGCAGCACCAGACCCATGCCGTATTTTTTGACAAATTTGCCATTGGCGATGATATGCACGGGGGCCGCGCCATTGGCGTGCCCATTAGAATGCCCATTAGCGTGAATAGCTTCAACAAAGTGAACGCTGGCCTCATTGCCGAACCGTTCCCCGCGTGAATTGACCGCGATGCAGCCCGGCTTTGACATATCCATCAGATGCGCGAACCGTTCGACATAGCCGTCGGCGCGGGTGCGTTTAGAGGCGACAGCCCAGACCGCATTGACATGGTTTTCCGCCCCCATTGCCGCGCCGGCAGCGGTGGCTGCGTTGATGCCATCGCCGGTGTTGGTGTAAGGCATGATCGAAAGGTGGGTTTCGGCAAAGGGGATATAGGCTTTGCGCATGTCGGCATTGGCCGAAAAGCCACCAGAGGCCAGCACCACGCCCTTGGCCGCGTGAATTTCGCGAACCACGCCTTTGACCCGTGCTTTAACGCCGGTAACGCGGGCATCTGTGACCACCAAGCCTTCGACCTGTGCCTGTTCAATCAGATCAACCCCCGCCGCCAGCGCCGAATGCAGCAAACGGCCCGCCAGCGCGGTGCCCATGGTCAGGCGCGAACCCCGACCCAGCTTTTTCTTGTCCCATGCGAAACGGATAGCAATTTTGGCCATGTGCCACAGCGCGCCGGGGGCAGGCAGGCGATTGATAAAGGGCAGGTCGAACAGATCAATCATCATGCCGCCCGGGGCATTGAATTCCTCACGAGGTTTGGACAGTCGATCAAAATTTACCCCCAATTGTTTGCCATCAAATTCCGCCGGGGCCAACAGGCGGCCATGGTCGGCCGCGCCGGGCACTTCGGGATACCAATCGCTTGACGGCGGCGACAGCAGGAAATGCACCGTGCTGTTGGCCGCCAACCAATCAACCATGGCCGGGCCAGTGTCGATATAGGCGTCGATCAGTGCTTTTTCCGCGCGATTGCCGACCACGCCCATCACATAGCCCCGCGCTTTATCGGCGGAATCTTGCACCCCAGCGGCGCGGGCCTGCGGGCTGTTTGGAATCCAAATGCCGCCGCCGGAAATGGCAGTGGTGCCGCCAAAATGCGCAGCTTTTTCCAGCACAGCTACTTTTAGCCCCGCCTTGGCCGCGACCAACGCCGCCGTCAGCCCAGCCGCACCTGAACCCATGATTACCACATCATATTGCATTGCTATTCCCCCAGCGGCCCAAAAAATGCCGCGACTAATGCTGTATCAAAATATTCGCGGCCATGGATGATCTGACCATCGCGCAGCACGAACAGATCATGGTAGGCATTGGTGTAAACCCTTGTCCCAAAATGAAATTCCGAACGAATTTCTGCGGCAACCCTATCGTCATCGGCCACCATGCCGATAATTTCCACTTTGCGCGGATTGGCCACCAGCAACATACCGCGCACGTCATTGGTGTAGGTTTGGCGGGAAATATCACCGCGCCCCAACACCCACCATGTGCAATCATCGGCCTGCAATTCCTCGATTACCGCCATGTCACCGCTGGCCACCGCGCCCAAAAACCGGCGGACGATGGACATATTGGTTTCAGAACTGTTCATCACCCGCCTTTTTATTTCTGTGGCCCACCTCTGGCACAGGCCAAACCGCGCGCGCCTTTCCTTGGGCAGGTTGCGCGACCGGCTCCTCTGCAATGCTGCGCAGATATAAATCATCGGGAGAGGCCGTGACCATTTTGTCCACACAATCGGGGCAGCCTAGATTATCGGCCTATCGCTGGTATGTGCTGGCCATTCTGACGCTGGTTCAGACCTGTCATGGCATGGACCGTGCGGTGATTGGTCTGGTGCTGAAACCGATTGGCGATGAGTTTCATCTGTCGGGTCAACAGCTGGGTTTGCTGGCGGGGCTGGCCTATGGCTTGCCCTATGCGCTGGCGGCTATTCCGTTTGGCTATGCAGTGGATCGGAGCAATCGCAAAATTTTGCTCAGCTGCGCCCTGACCGCGTGGAGCGGGGCCACGGCGATCTGCGCGGCGGCGACCGGATATGCCAGCCTGCTGGCGGGGCGGGCAGCAGTTGGGGTGGCCGAGGCGGGAGGATCGCCCAATGGCATGTCGATCCTGTCCGATTATTTTGGGACTGAC
This sequence comes from Pseudomonadota bacterium, assembly GCA_041164845.1. GTDB lineage: Bacteria > Pseudomonadota > Alphaproteobacteria > Sphingomonadales > Sphingomonadaceae > Novosphingobium. The sequence continues at coordinate 2,429 of JBEAOQ010000090.1, forward strand.
CGACGGGCAACCGCGATTGGCATTTGGTATTTAAGCGCCGGTATTGGTTTCGCCATTGCCTTTTTCGCCGGTGGGTTGGTTGTTGCCGCCTATGGCTGGCGGATGACATTTTTGCTGGCGGGCGTGCCGGGGTTGCTACTGGCGCCGGTGCTGTTGTTGACCCTGCGTGAGCCGGTACGCGGGCAGATGGATGTCGCCGAACCTGCGTTGAACAGCGCATTGTGGCCGCGTTTGCGCGAATTGCTGGCCCGACCCGGCATTGCCTATGGCATCGCCGCCATCACCTGCATCGCCACCGGCATTTATGGCATGAGCACGTGGCTAGCGACGTTTCTGATTGCCAGCCGGGGGATGCCACTGACGCGGGCAGGCACCATCGTCGCCATCGCTTATGGCTTGCTGGGGTCGATTGGCGGGCTGGGCGCAGGCTGGGGGGTGGATCGGATCAATGCAGCGCGCGGAGGATTTGACCCTGCCCGCACGGCGCTGATTGCATCGCTTATCCCGCTGATGACTGCGATTTGCGGGATTGCCGCTGTTGCCTTGACCAGTGCCCCCTTGGTGATTGTCTGTGTGATGGGGGCTGGTCTGTTCAGCTCGTCATATAATGGCCCGGTTAACGCGATGATCGTCACCCAAGCTGGGCCAAATTTGCGCGGGCTGGCGATTTCCACCGTGCAAACCAGCGCCAATCTGATCGGCGTCGGGCTGGGCACATGGTTAATCGGCAAAATCAGCGATGTCGTGGGCGGCAGCGCGGGTCTGGCTTGGGGCATTGGCACGGCGATGATTTTCTGTGTGTTTGGTGCAATTTTCTTGGTGCTGGCCTCCCGACAAATCAAAGCCAGCATGAATATATCACCACAAATTTCAAGGAGTTGAATATGGATGCTCAGGCACCAGCGCAGTATGACAATCGGGTGGTTGACCCCAATTGTGTTGCCCGTCCCTATCCGGCGCGCACCGATCATTTGCCGAACTCGATGGATGATGTGAACGCCGCGTGGCTGAGCCGGATGATGGCGTATAAATACCCCGGCGTGGTTGCAAGCAACATGGAAACGGTGGAACTGCTGAACAGCCACACCACCAAATGGCGGATCAAGGTTGACTGGAATGAGGCCGGTATCGCCGCCGGTCTGCCCGCCAATTTGTGCATGAAAGCCAATTGGTCAGGTTCGTTCGACAATGTCGATATTCATGCGTTGGAGGCGCGGTTTTATCACTATATGGTGCATGAGATGAAAGTGCCGACGGCGAAATGTTTTTACGCCGATTGGGATGATGATGGCAGCGCGCATGGGTTGATCGTGTTAGAAGACTTGAACATGCGCGGCGGGCGGTTTGGCCATTCGACCCATGCCAACGGCGTGGGCATGATTATGGACAATCTGCAAGGGCTGGCGACGCTGCATGGCAGCCTGTGGGGCAGTGACAAAATCAGTCCAGCCAAGGCCCCGTGGTTGCAAACCCAGATGGATACGCCAGTGGACAGCGATCAGGTGCGGATCATGTGGCAGTGGATTGCGCTGAATCTAGAGGAACCGGGTTTTTGCGCGATTGCCCCCCAACATTATCTGGCCGATCCGCGCAAAGTCGAGCGCGCTTTTGACCGGCTGGGCGAAATTGAACGATCACGCACCACCCCGCATTGTATTGTGCTGGGCGATTGTCATCAGGGCAATACCTATATCCTGCCCAGCGGTGAGCGATTGTGGCTGGATTGGCAATTGGTGCGGCGGGGGCGGCCGTGGCGCGATCTGACCTATTTCGTGATTGGCGCGCTAAGCATCGAAGAGCGCCGTCATCACCACAAGGATATGGTCAAGCAATACCGCGAATATTTGATTGCCACCGGGGCGCAAGGCGTGCCGAGTTTTGACGATGCGTGGGAAGAAACCCGGCTGTGGGTGATGTATGGCATTCAGGCTTGGGTCGCCAATCTGGATGCCTGGGGCCAGAATGGTATCCCGATGAATGAACGCTTTTTTGTCGCCGCCGAAGATTATGGGACGTGGAAATTATTGGGGGCGTGAGGGAGGACGGCCGTTATACCAAAGGCATGATCTCTTCGGCCACCCATTGCTGGCGATCCAGCCATGCCTGTTCGCCGGTGATCCCCGGTGGCAGTGGGACGATGGTTTCGGTGATGCCCAAATCCTTGAGCCAGCCGATCTGATCGAGGATTTTTTGTTTGTTCGCGGTGCCCGGCGCGCGGGGGTCATCAAGAATCTCGTGATGCGCGCCGACATTGAGCATTTCCAACGCGAAGAAAAAATCGAGTTTGCGGCCATCATATTCGGGCTGAGATGTGATGAAATTAATGCAATCCGGAAAACTTTCCGGCGGGGTGCGAAACGGCGACCAACCATTGCCGAACTTGGCCACGCGTTTTTGCACCGCCGCTGCATCGCCGCCAAACCAGATCGGCACGCCCGGTTTTTGCACAGGTTTTGGGCCAAAGCCACATTCCCGAAAATTGACGAATTCGCCCTCAAACTCTGGGTCATCCTTGGTCCAAAGTTCGATCATTGCGGCGACATATTCATCGGCCATGCGTCCGCGCTTATCAAAGGGCACGCCCAGCATGTCGAATTCTTCTTTCAGCCAGCCAACCCCGAACAAAGCCTCGGCCCGACCGCCGGTCAGCCAATCCAGCGTTGACCAACCCTTGGCCTGAACGATGGGATTTTGCAGCGGCAGGATCGACACCGAGGATGACAGGCGCAAATTCTTAGTCTGGCCGCCAATATAGCCCAGCGCCACAACCGTGTGAAAATACCAATCGCCCGACAGCGCGATATGCTCTTTGGGGATGATGAAATGTTCGCCCAGCATACATTTGTTAAAACCCAGCGTATCGGCAGCGGCCATCAACCGGCCAATATCCGCGCCGTTTAATGCAGCTTCCCATGGTTGGACCATGGCAGCGACTTTCATGCTGTTGGGGACACCGATGTTGAGTTTCATGCCATGCTCCTGAGTTACTATTGGTGACGCCAAAGTCATCAAATCGCGGTGCGGTCGCCGCCTTTAAGCGCCAGAATTTCCCGCGTTTCATCGGCGGTGGCCACAGTCAGCCCCATGCCCTCGATAATCTGGCGTGCTGTGGTCACTTGTTCGGCATTGGTTTTGGCCAGCCGACCCGGCCCGCCCCACAGCGAATCCTCCAGCCCAACGCGGACATTGCCGCCCATGGATGCGGCCATGGCGACAATTTTCATCTGTTTGGCCCCTGCCCCCAGCACCGACCATTCATAATTATCGCCAAACAGCCGATCCGCCGTGCGTTTCATATGCATAACATCGTCGGGATGGCTGCCGATGCCGCCCAAAATGCCGAAACAGGTTTGGATAAACAACGGCCCTGTCACCAGCCCGCGATCCAGAAAATGCGCCAGATTATAGAGATGGCTGGTATCATAGCATTCAAATTCAAACCGCGTGCCTAGCGGGGTTAACAGCGCCAACAGACCTTCGATGTCCTTGAAGGTATTTTTGAACACCAAATCGCGTGAGGCTTCCAGCGTCGCTGGTTCCCAATCATGCTGCCATTCGGTCGGGCGGTTTAACATCGGGAACAGGCCAAAACCCATCGTGCCCATATTCAGGCTGGCGACTTCGGGTTGGAACCGTGTCGCCGGACGCAGCCTCTCGTCCAGTGTCATCGACGGATGCCCGCCGGTGGTCAGATTAATCACCGCGTTACAGCGTTGTTTGATGACTTTGAGGAAGGGTTCGAACAGATCGGGGTTCTGGTCAGGCCGCCCATCGACCGGATTGCGCGCATGCAGATGGATGATCGCTGCGCCTGCCTCCGCCGCGCCCACCGCTGCCTCGGCAATTTCATCGGCGGTGATCGGCAAATAGGGCGACATGCTGGGGGTGTGGATGGCGCCGGTTACTGCGCAGCTGATGATGACTTTGCCCTTGGCCAATGTCCGCTCCCTGATATTCTGATGAATTTGGAGAGTGGTTTACGACAGGCTACTGGCTGTTAGCCTTTCGTTAGATAGGCGATCAGGACAATATACCAAATTGCCTTGCGCGGATAACTGCTTGGGGGCGGCGGCGGACGCCCAGCTTGTCGTAAATTTGCTGCATATACCATTTGACGGTGCCTTCGGTCAGACCCAGCCTGTCGCCGATTTCGCGGTTGCGCAGCCCCCCGCTAACCAGCGTCAAAATTTCCACCTCGCGCAAAGACAGCCCAGAACCAAGGCCGTAATCATCATCATCGACCTCCTCCATTTGCGGTTTACCCTTCAGCACCGAAACCAGCCGGGCGGCGAATTTATCGACCGGCGTATCGAGGACGGGGCCGCTGCCATAGGCTTCGACCAATAATGCCCCAATCGCCTCACCCTCGTCAATAAACGGACGGATCCAGCCGCCGGGTTCGGCCAATTCCACGGCGGCGCGCACCGAACGGCGGGCTTCGGAACGATTGCCCGACAGCACCGCAATTTCCGCCAGCAACAATTCGAACGTCACAGCCGAACGGGTGGCCCCGCGTTTGCGGACAAATTCCAGCCAGCGTTTGGCAATTTTGCGCGAGCGCACCAGCCGGAAACGGTGCATTTCCAGCCGTAGCCACGCGGTCGCCATCCATTCATTCAGCCGTGTCGGGTTCATGGTGGGCACCGGCTCGCCATCAATTTTCAGATCGCTGGACCAAAACAGTCTTTCCGCCTGTTCCAAATGGCCCAATTTGACCAACATTCGGATTTGTTCGGAAATCACCAAGGCCCGCAGCCGATCTAGCCCACATTCGATGGCCACCAAATGCGCTTCTTCCAGGCCCGACAAGGCGCTGGCATAATCGCCATCTGCCGCTGCCAATCGGGCGCGGACCAAATAACCCGACGCCAGCTGATCGACAAAACCCCATTGGCGGATCGACGGCAGATAGGTCTCGACCAAGCGCGCCGCGTCATCCAATTCGCCGCATTCATAATGCAGCTCGGCCAGCGGCAGGGCGGGCAAGGCGGCCAGACCAGAAATCTGACCCTCCAGATCAATCGCCAGATTATGCGCTTCGATCAGGAATTGCCGCGCCATCTGGGTTTTGCCCTGCGCCACCAATGTCGGCGCGACCGAGGATTTAAGTGCGATCGAGGCAAAATCAGACCCGGGACGGCCCAGCGCCTTGCGCAGCTCCGCTTCCA
>JBEAOQ010000091.1:0-3090 GCA_041164845.1 Pseudomonadota bacterium
ATAGCCCAGCAACCCTTGGGCATTATTGTCCAATTCTTCACGCACCTCATCTTCGGAAAAATTGACCCCTATGGCCAATGGGATGGTCAGCAAACGATCCAGGCTAGGCACTGCCTCGCCCGCCATTGCTGCTTGCACATCAAACACATTGACCTGATGATAATGCTGGGCATGAAGCACGGCGGCGGTGGGCGATGGCACCCAAGCGGTATTGGCCCCGCTGCGTGGATGGCCGATTTTTTCCGCCATCATCGCCGCCATCCGGTCGGGGGCAGCCCACATGCCCTTGCCAATTTGCGCACGGCCCGAAAGCCCATGTTGCAAGCCGATCAGAACATTGCGTTTTTCATAAGAAGCAATCCAATCGCTGCCCTTCATCGCCGCCTTGCGGATCATCGGCCCAGCGCGCATCGAGGTATGGATTTCATCACCGGTGCGGTCAAGAAAGCCGGTGTTGATGAACACAATCCGGTCTTTCACCGCATGAATACAGGCCGCCAGATTGGCGCTGGTGCGGCGTTCTTCATCCATGACGCCAACTTTTATGGTGTGGCGGGCAATTTCAAGTAAATTCTCAACTGCATCAAATAAATCATTGGTAAAGGTGCATTCTTCGGGGCCGTGCATCTTGGGTTTGACGATATAGATGCTGTTTTCGCGGCTGTTGGAAAAACGCCCCCTGCCCGCGACATCAATTGCACCGATGGCCGATGTAATCACCGCATCCATGATTCCTTCGGGAATCTCAGCCCCATCAGGCAAAATGATCGCCGGATTGGTCATCAAATGGCCGACATTGCGGACAAACATCAGGCTGCGGCCCGGTAATTTCAGCTCAAAACCATCTGTGTCAGTCCAAACCCGATCCGGTTCCAAAGCGCGGGTCATCTGAGCCCCGCCCTTGGTAAAATTATCGGTCAAATCGCCGCGAATAACCCCCAGCCAATTGCGATAGGCGGCCAATTTATCCGCCGCATCGACCGCCGCCACAGAATCTTCCAGATCAACAATCGTCGTCAGCGCCGCTTCCAACACAATATCGGCAATACCTGCCATATCGGTCTGGCCAATCGGATGGGCGCGGTCCAGCACCAATTCGATATGCAGCCCATTATGGCGCAACAGAATCCCGCCATCACGCCGCGCCACCAATTGCGTGTTTTCCAACAAAGGCGGATCGCCGACACCATCCCACACAGCCCAGCTCAGCCCATCCAGCGGCACCGCACCATCCAAAAACGCCCGCCCAGCGCGAATCACCGCCGCTCCCCGCGCCGCATCATAACCGCCAGCCTTGGCCGGTGGCGCATCCAGCGCATCGGTGCCATATAGCGCATCATAGAGGCTGCCCCAACGGGCATTGGCGGCATTGAGCAGAAACCGCGCATTCAGCACCGGCACCACCAATTGCGGCCCGGCCAAGCGCGCAATTTCGGCATCGACATTCTGGGTTGTGATGCTGAAATCGGCCGGTTCAGGCACCAAATAACCAATTTCACGCAAAAATGCCTGATATTCGCCCGCGTCAATCGCCTTGCCCGCCCGCGCCACATGCCAGTCATCTATCTGGGATTGCAGCCTATTGCGCTTGGCCAACAGGGCACGGTTGCGCGGGGCAAATTCGGCCAAAACAGCGGCAAAACCGCGCCAAAACGCATCCTTATTTCGGCCAAATGGCGTCAATATGTCGTCGTTCACGAAAGCAGCCAAAGCCGTATCGACCCGCAACCCAGAAATCTCAATCATATCCGTCATTTAAAATCCACCATCCATCGCACCGCATGACCTATGCAGACCATCAGCTATACTAAGCAATTCTCCGGGGAGGGAATGAAACTCCTATGCCGCACTGCGGCACAAATGGCAACGCCGCACTGCGGCACAAATGGCAACGCAGCAGAAAAAATTATGGTTAACAACTGATTAAATGAGATTTTGTCCCAAAGTCGGACAAAAAGCCTTTAACGAAGTGTTAAGGGCGGTTGCATGACCCGCTGGCTCTGGCATGTTGGCCCTGTCGCAAGACTCAAGTTGAATGAAAGACAGACCCATGTTGGCAAAAATCGCTCGCCTCTTCGTGATAAAAACACGACCCGAAGCCTTTATGGTGATTTACGCCATGGCACTCGGCGCGGCAGAGCGCGGCCATGTCTATCTGGATGTCTTCCCCGGATTTGGCGGAAAGTTGCTTTATCTGGCCTGTATGGGTTCGGTATTTATGGCCGGCGCCAAAATTTTGGACTGCATCCGTTATGAGAAAAAGGCGGCGATGGAGACAGCACAGGTTGCTTGAGGCGGGATCAACCATCCACGTCTCCCCGTGCTCGAAACGGGGCTTGGCTTTTCGTTGATATCAATCATACGAATATTGTTTTTAACGATCCCTGCTGGCGGATTTTCTCAAATATATATTTTCGTTATACGGTGCGCAAAGCCAGCCTAGCCCCGTGTCAAGCACGGGGCGACGATCTTGTTCGCTCATGATGCTTTCTGTTGCCCGGCACCCGCGCTCTTATTGGGGGGGTGGCCGGGGCACGGAGTGTGTAAAAACGGTAGGGGGTTTCTGTTGCCCGGCACCCCCCGGGCCGCTGGAATCCATTCTGTTGCCCGGTTGGCCCAACCGCGCTTTAGGTTTGTAACTTCAGGGCGTTAGCCCCTAGAATTACGCTGCTTGAGCGAGTGCTTCGTTGTCGTTGGCACTTGTGAGTTTTGAGCCTATAACAGGTTACTCAGCCTGGGCGAAAACTGCGCTTTTCAACACACGTCGATCCTAGTTCGGCCCCATCAACACCCTTGCGACAACAAGGCCCGTATTCCGAAGAACACGGTAGTGATGGTGGAGCCGCCGGGTACCGCCCCCGGGTCCGCTGTGCCTATTGCACGCCGCAATTTATCACCATAGCCTGCCGAAGCAGGCAGGGACCCATATAGGGGCGGCGGCGCAAATGAAAAGGGGCAGGATTTCTCCCGCCCCTTTAACGCAAAATTGTCGTTGAGCCTCAGCCCTTAGCCTTCAGCGCATCGCGGATTTCTGCGAGCAATTCGACCTCGGTCGGACCTGCAGGTGCCGCAGGCGCTTCGTCTGCCGGC
>JBEAOQ010000092.1:0-3990 GCA_041164845.1 Pseudomonadota bacterium
GGGGGAATGTGGATTGTTTCGGCCAATCATTTGCGCAATTGCTGGGGTGCCCACGGCAGCTGTGGCTGCGTGACAGATCGGCAATGCGGTTGCGTCCATTCTGCATCTGCGGCCATTCCCCCTGACTGGTTGAACTTTGCTTGCGACTTGAATGTTACTATTGCGGTCGAAATATATCAGCAATGCGTTGGATTTCCAACGGTGGAACAGAGATATGCACATATCTGTGCGGCTGACGAAAATTTACTGTCTCGGTTTTGGTGCAATTATCGGGGGAGAATGGCTTGGGATGCAGGGATTTGCATTGATTTTTGGCTAATCACCAGAAGCCATCAGCGGCGCAATGACCAATGTGTCTAGGAATTGCGCGCCTTGTGCGGCGGAAATCGCCTCTTCGGCCAACCACCAAGCCAGCACTTCGACCATGCCACTGGCGGCAAAGCGGAAGGCCAGATTATGCGGCAAGGGGCCTGATCGGTCGCCCAGATTGGGTTGGGTTGCGGCCAATTCGCGGGCGATTTCAATAATTTCATCGCGCACCGTGCTGCCCGCTCCGCCATTCAGCAGCGATTGCCAGATGGCGCGGTGTGCTTCGACATAATGAAAAATTGCCAGACAGGCTGCGGCAGAATTGCGCGATGCCAAAACGGGGAGAGCCAATTCCACCAAAGCCCGGATTTGCGCGGCGGCGACATGATCGAGCAGCGCCGATTTGGTTGGGAAATGGCGATAGAAGGTCGCATAGCCAACCCCAGCCTGATCGGTGATTTCGCGGATGGTGATCGGATCATAGGGGCGGTTTTCGATCAGGGTCAGCAAAGCCGCGCACAGCGCATCCCGCGATTTGGTGATGCGGGCATCCTCTTTGCGGAGGGCGGGCTGGTGCTGGGGCACGCTTGCGATCCTATTCCATAAACCAGCCGTGGCTGACAACCAAAGACTGTCCTGTCAATGCGTTGCTGTTAAAAGCGGCGAACATCAGGGCGACTTCGGCGACATCTTCGATGCTGGTAAATTCACCGTCCACGGTTTTGCCAAGCATCACTTTTTTGACCACATCTTCTTCGGAAATGCCCAATTCCTTGGCTTGTTCGGGGATTTGTTTGTCGACCAAAGGCGTGCGGACAAAACCCGGGCAGACGACATTGGCGCGGACGCCATGCGCGGCGCCTTCTTTGGCGATTGTCCGGCACAGGCCCAAAATGCCATGTTTGGCTGAAACATAGGCCGATTTCAGCGGCGAAGCCTCTTTGGAATGGACGCTGCCCATAAAGATGATCGACCCTGCCCCCTTGGCATACATATGCGGCAGGCAGGCTTTTGACGTAAGGAATGCGCCATCGAGATGAATCGCCAGCATTTTTTTCCAATCGGCAAAGGCGAAATTTTCAACGGGATTGACGATTTGGACGCCAGCATTGGACACCAGCACATCAACGCCCCCCCATGTGGCCACCACTTGTGCCACGCCTGTGTTGACGGAATCCTCATTGGATACATCCATTTCCACGGCGATGGCGCTGTTGGAGTGGGCGGCGTTGATAGCATCGGCGGTGGATTGGGCGGCGGCCAGATTGAGATCGGCAATCGCGACATAGGCACCGGCAGAGGCGAATCTTTCGGCTATCCCGCGCCCAATGCCGCTGGCTGCGCCGGTGATGAGGCAGATTTTGCCGTTGAGGTTCATCTATTGACTCCGAAATGGGGGTTGTTGGTGGGTGATATGGGGTCGAGTAAAGCAGCGGCGTCTTGGGGGGTGTCCACATCGCGGGTGAAGTGGGGGTCAGTGGCCAGATGTTCTATACATAAATCGGGGCGGGCGTCGATATAGCGGCGCGGGGTGATGGCGGGATTATCGCGGATTATTTGGGCGATGGATGCGGGAAAGATGATCGGATTGCCGCGTTGACTTTGCCAGAAGGGGATGATGATTTTGGTGGCTTGGTACTGGTCGAAGCTGGCGATCAGCGCGGAGATGTCGTCGGGGGTGAGCAGCGGCTGATCGGCTAGGGCGATGACGATGCCGCGTGCGGTCAGCGGTGTGGCAGATAGGCCGACGCGGGCGGAGGTGGAATGATCGGTCTGGGGATTGGGGTTGATGGCGATGGTGTGGGGCAGGCCGGTGAGGGTGGACTGGGCGGAGTGGTCATCCGGGCCGACAACCACGGTGAGGTGATGACCGGCATTGGTGTAAAGGCTGGCGCTGTGCCGGAGGAGGGGCGTGCCGTTTATGGTCAGCAGGCGTTTGTCGGAGCCAAGCATCCGTCGTGATTGGCCGGCGGCGAGCAGGATGATTTCGAGGGGGGCGGGCATTGTGGGGGTATAGCGGTTAGCTGGTGCGTTTTACCAAGGAAAAGCGATGGTGGGCGCGGCAGGGATTGAACCTGCGACCCCACCCGTGTGAAGGGTGTGCTCTACCACTGAGCTACGCGCCCGCTGGGCTGGCTATGCGCCGATACCTGCGATGTTCGCGCCTTTAGATGCAGGGGAAGGCGTTGACAAGTGGGCCATGTAATTTATTGGCGCGGGGTATGACAGATGAAATTGAAAATCCGCCCGTTGTAGCAACTGTTGCCGATGTGGGGGCCGATGTGCCGCCGGATCATCTGGCGATCAATCCGCGTAGCCCGCATTTTGTCCAGGACGTTCTGGCGCGGGGGGTGGGGATTCGCTTTAAGGGCGTGGTGCGCACCAATGTCGAAGAATATTCGATTTCCGAAGGATGGGTGCGGGTGCAAGCGGGCAAGGCGATGGACCGCAAGGGTCAGCCTTTGACGATCAAACTCAATGGGCCGGTTGAGGCTTGGTTTGAAGATTTGGGTGAGGCTGCGCCGGTTCGGGCGTGATTGGTTTTTTGGGGTTTGGGTTTGGTGTGTGGAGATAGTCCCCGCCCCGCTGCGACTAAGCTCCCCCTGCGGGGATCGCTAGAGCATCGTGCTGAAAAGCATGTCCTGAGCCTGTCGAAGGGTGGGAACCGGTTTTCAGTTTAAAACGATGCGACAACAAAAACTTAGAGCGGGCAGTCTGATTCAGATTTAACGCTGCCCGCTCTAAGTCTCGCTGCCCCTCCCCTGAAGGGGAGGGGGGGAACGATTAGAACACGTCCTCGCCGAGCTGTTTAGCTGGCCCTGCTATAGGCGGCGATGATGTTGCCGATGGGGTCGGCATTGGCCCCGCTGCGGGTTAGGCCGTGTTCGGGGGTGCGGTTGCTGTTGCCCGCTTTGCTGTTGGAATTGGCGGCTTTTTTGTTGTAGATAAAGCCGGTGACCGGCCAGCGGGTGCCGCCCAATTTGTGGATGGGATCATACCAAACCTGCACCTCGGACCAATCATTGGCTGGCGAGACATCTTTGGCTTCGACATTTTCTTCGACCTGGCCAGCGCGGCCATTGATCGGCGACCAATTGGAATGGTTGAGCAAGACGGTGCGCGAATCGATGACTTGATTTACCGCCGCGACATGGCCCAGCTGCATTTTGCCATAGGGGCGAAACGCCATGACGGCGCCCGCACGGGGGGCGGTGCCACGGGCATATTGCCCTTCGGCTTGATCCCACCAAGTCCAAGCATCGCCTTTGAGATTGATGCCGGTGGCCTGCCGCGCATAGGTGACGCATTGCAGATAGGCGGGCAATTTGGATGACCCACCACCAGAGACTCCGTTGAAGTCGGTTGACAGATTGGCGGCGGCGGGCGCTGTGAAAGCGACCAGGGCGGCCATGGTTGCGAGGATGTGTTTCTTTCTCATGTTGCTGGAATAAACCCGCGCCAGTTGCAACACGGCCAAGAGAATTGGTTACTGGATTGGTAATCTTTTGCTTAGGCGCTTGCTAAAAATGGCGGAAAAGTCCAGTTGGCATGCATAATGACATTCGTTACCCCTTCGAACCTGCCGCAGGTTATTATTATTGGTCGGCCCAATGTGGGCAAATCGACTCTGTTCAACCGCCTGATCGGCAAAAAATTGGCGCTGGTCGATGACCAGCCCGG
>JBEAOQ010000093.1:0-9899 GCA_041164845.1 Pseudomonadota bacterium
TTCGGCCCGCGCTTCATCGCTAATCTTATCTCCAACAGCCGTCCCCGCCCTTCTGGTCATCCCCGCGCAGGCGGGGTTCCATCTCCCAATCCCGTAACATTAAAACAACTAGGATGATTTGGGCTTGGGGGCATAAAGTCCCCAAAAAACTGATTACAAAATGATTAATTTGCAAAAACCAGCATCTCCCATAATAATCACTGCACAACCAAACCGATTCGGGAAACAGGGCAGACTAACAATGCGGCAAGCGGGCGAACCATCGGTGGATGAAATCCTCGAATCCATCAAAAAAGTCATCGCCCGCGATAATCGTGAGGGGTTTGATCGTGCGCGCAAAATGCGTGAAACCGACGGAATGCCCGAAGATAGCAGCGACAAACCCCCTATGGTGCTGGGGAAATCCGCCGCCAATGAAACCCGCGATGATATTCTTGATCTGGCGATGTCCGCCCAGTTTTTGGATGATGATTCGGAAAATCAACCCATCCACCCAGCAGACTCCGACAACAGCCCACTGATAACCGCCGAATCACGCGCCGCCATGCGCGAATCGCTGGCTGCCTTGGCGATGATGGCCCAAGCCCCCGCCGCGCCGCAGATTGTCCGTTCCGGTGAAACCTCGCTCGAAGGGCTGGTTCGTGATATGCTCCGCCCCGCTTTGGCGACATGGCTGGATACAAATCTGCCGCCGATGGTGGAAAAATTGGTTGCCAGCGAAATCGCCCGGATCGTCGGCAAGAAAAGCTAATTGCACTTTTCATTCCAGCCCACACTGCTTAACGCAAACCCATGGCCAAACCCGATCCTGCACTGCTTAACCCTGACCGTTTCCCCTTTCACGTGGATATAGCCACGCGATTTGGCGATTTAGACCTCAATAAGCACATCAATAATGTCGCGATGGTCGGCATTTTGGAAGATGCGCGGGTGCGTTTTCATGCCGTCAGCGGTTTTCACATTGCGTTGAGTGGATTTGGCGCGATGGTGGCCAGCATTGCGGTTGAATATCTCGGTCAAGCCTTTCATCCCGCCCCCATCAATGTCGGTGTCGCGGCCACCCATGTCGGTCGCAGCAGCTATACGATGATGCAATTGGTGCGGCAGGAAGGGCGGATTGTGGCTTTTGCCGAAGCGGTGATGGTTTGTGTTGGCTCCAATGGCCCCGCGCCCATCCCCGACATCTACCGCGATGGCATCGGCCCTTGGATGCTACGCGGATGAGCAATGCCGACGAAATCGCCCGCGCCGAAGAAGCTTTGGCTAAAGCCAGCAACAGCCAAGGCGAAATTCACCGCCACATTTTCCTATGCGCCGATCCGCAAAAGGGCGAATGTTGCACCCGCGAAGCTGGCTTGCCTGCATGGAACTATCTGAAAAAACGGGTGAAGCAGCTTAATTTGACGGAAAACCACGGCGTCTATCGCAGCAAAGCTGATTGCCTAAAACTCTGCGCCGCTGGGCCGGTTGCAGTGGTTTGGCCCGATGGCGTCTGGTATCACAGCTGCACCGAGCCGGTGTTGGAACGCATCATCCAAGAACATCTTATTGGCGGAGTTCCAGTCGCAGATTTCCGCTTATTTCCGGCGAAAATAGCTGATAATCAGCCAAATTGACGCGGTTAACATCACCAATGCCGCCGCCATCGCCACCATCACATAGGCCTTGGCGGCAAAAATCTTTTCATTTCTATAGATTAAAATACCAGCCATTATCACTGGCGCCAGCGTTGCCAGCCATAAATAGCGCATAATGCGGCGATAACGCGTCCATAATTGGCTCAAAAATGCGTGATCTTTATCATCCATGCCGCTTCCCTTAACCAAATGCCCCCGGATGACACAGCGGAAATTGCGCTCTTTTCATCCCCTGTTTTGCGTGTCATATTCGCGGAATAAACAGGGAGAATGGCCATGACTATTGCGCGCATCATCCGCAGTGAATCGCAAATTATCAGCTGCAAAGCACAAACTCCAGTGCGCGAAGCTATTGCTTTATTGGCAGAAAAACGCATTGGCGCTTTGCCTGTGGTCGATGACAATGTGGTCATAGGCATATTTTCCGAACGCGATGTCATCTATCAATTGCAATCGCATGGCCCCAGTTTTTTGGATAAGACGGTCGGCGATGTGATGACTTCCCCCGTCATTTCCATCGCCCCCGACACCAGCATCCTCGAAGCCTTGGGCATGATGACCCAGCGCCGTTTCCGCCATTTACCCGTGGTGGAACAGGGCAAAATCATCGCATTTGTCTCAATTGGCGATCTGGTAAAACACCGGATTGACCACATCTCATCCGAAGCGGAAGCGCTGCGCAGCTATATCCAAATGGCGTAATTCACTCGCGATTTATATGACGCGCGTTGCCGCAAAAATAAAAGACATTTCCCCCGCTTTCCCCTTGCAAGCAGGGCAATTCAGGCAGATATATCAATTAATGCGTGAGATTATTTTCGATACCGAAACCACAGGTCTTGATCCCAAGAGCGGGGATCGGTTGGTGGAAATTGGCTGTATTGAAATGGTCAATCGGGTGGCAACTGGCCACACTTTCCACGCCTATTTCAATCCCCAACGCACCATGCCCGCCGCCGCCCAAGCGGTGCATGGCCTATCTGACAGCTTCCTTTCGGATAAACCCTTATTCGCCGTCAAGGCAGATGATTTGCTCAACTTTCTGGGTGATGACGCGCCGCTGGTTGCGCATAATGCCAATTTTGACTTTGGTTTTTTAAACAGTGAATTGGCGCAAATTGGGCGCGATCCCATCTCGCTTAGCCGGATGATTGATACGGTGGCTTTGGCTCGGGTGCGGCATCCGGGGGCCAAACTGTCGCTGGATGCGCTCTGCACCCGCTATGGCATTGATCGCAGCCACCGCACCCAACATGGCGCTTTGCTCGATGCGGAATTGCTGGCGCAAGTTTATGTGGAATTAACTGGCGGGCGGCAAATTGGTTTGGAATTGGCCGCTGATACGATGGGTGCCGGCTTGATTGCCGCAACCTCTGCACCCTTACACCGAGGTCGGCCCTTTCGCCGTCCCCGTCCCCATTCTGCCAGCCCCGAAGAACTGGCCGCTCATGCCGAATTTCTGACCAAAATCAAAGATCCGGTCTGGACATCATAGCTTTACCACAGCCGCAAAGGAGACATATTATGGACATTCGCGTATCCGGTCATCAGATCGAAACGGGCGAGGCGCTGAGAACCCATGCCCAAACGCGGTTGACGGCGGTGGTGGAAAAATATTTCAGCAAGGCGCTGTCTTCGGTGGCTACCTTTGGCAAAGCGCCAGCGGGGGCTTTCCGTTGTGATATTATTACCCATGTACATCATGGGCTTATTCTAAAAGGTGCGGCGATTGCCCATGATGCCCATCATGCCTTGGATCAAGCGGCGGATAAAATTGACACCCAATTGCGTCGCCATCACCGCCGATTAAAAGACCGGCATGAGCAATCCGCCTATGCGGCGCGTGCCGAAGAAGCCGCCTATACCATCTTTGTCGAACCTGATGAGACCGAAGAGGTGGTCACCGCCGACGCCCCCTTGGTGATTGCTGAATTGCGGGTGGATGTGCCCGAAGCGACGGTTTCCGATGCGGTGATGATGTTGGATTTGCGCAATACCAATGCGCTGATGTTCAAAAATGCTGGCACCGGCAAGCATAATATGGTCTACCGCCGCGGCGATGGATCGATTGGTTGGGTTGAACCCGGTTAATTGGTGAAAATCGGTATTTTTCCTGAATGGGATAGGATGTGCTATTGGTTGGTCTGATAAGGGCTGCCTATCCCATAGGATATTGATTTATAGATATGACTGCGCTTTTCTCCCTGATTCCTGAAGCCGTTGGCACCATCCGTGCCGATAGCAAATCTGCGATTCTGCAACAGCTGACCGCCCGATTTTCCAGCGTATACGGGCTTGATTCGGGTCAGATATTAGAGCGCATTTCCGAACGTGAGCAGCTGGGAAGCACCGGCTTTGGCCGTGGTGTCGCCATCCCCCATGCTCGAATCGCCGGAATTTCGCGCCCGGTAGCCTGTTTTTTACGTCTGGAAGTACCGGTCGCCTATCAATCGGCCGATGATTTGCCGGTGGATATGGTTTTTGGACTGTTGTCGCCGGAAAATGCGGGCGCCGCGCATCTCCATGCTTTGGCCGCCATATCGCGGTTGATGCGCGATGATGCCATGCATAGCTCGCTTAGCCAAGCGCCTGATAATGAGGCATTGTTCGGGCTTTTGTCCAATGTGATTGACCGTGACGCCGCCTGAAAACCCCGTTCTAGAAGGGGCCAAATTGCATTGGCGCGCCTTGGAAAGCCTTTATGGCACAGCACCGGTCAACAGCCTGTTCCAATCAGAATTAACCCTGTTGGGCGAGGGTGCCTCGCGGATTATTTTTAACATCGAGCGAAGTTCATACCATGCCGCCGGCGCGGCGCATGGCACGGTTTATTTCAAAATGCTTGATGACGCCGCCTTTTATGCGGCCAACACGCTGGTAACGGATCGTTTTTTGCTCACCACCTCCTTTAACTTGCATTTTTCGCGCCCTGTCCGTTCCGGTCGGGTGATTGCCGAAGGAAAATGGATCAGCGGTCGCCGCCGCGTTTTGGTCGCCGAGGCCCGCCTGATTGATGAAGATGGCGAAGAAATCGGGCGCGGAACCGGCACATTTATGCGCTCGCGTATCGCTCTGTCGTCCTTGGAAGGCTATGCAAGTGCCATGAGAAACAGCGATGACTGACCGCTTACCCGCTTGGCTAGAGGCATCAGCCTTAATTAGGCGGGTAGAGGTGGCGGGTGGTTTTGGTGTGGTCATCGCCAAGGGTGATGCGGAGGCCGGCACCATACTGGTGGTTTTGACCGAAAAAGGTGCAAATTCAAAAGCCTATGAGCGATTACCCGACCCTGATGGCAGCCGCAAATGGCACTGTGTAAGACATCAAACTGTTGATATTCCATATGAATTTGGTGAATATCTGGAGCGGCGACGTAAACAAGACACAGACCTGTGGATTATTGAACTGGATATCGCGCATGGGGAACGGTTCATCGGATTAAGCGCTGCGGTGACTTGACATGCTGCACTGCACAATAGAAGGCGGCCTCACATTTTTGCGTAGGCATTTCTATCGGCAGTTCAGCCAATAAAAATGCGCGCAGACGGGGAGCAGCCGATAGGAAATCCCGCAAATCAGCCATTTTGGCCATTTGCAAATCCTATGCGGGCGCGTTCACCGCCTTAAAAGCAGATTGAATGAGTAAGATACTAACCAAGGCCAGCCTAATTTCTACGGCAGCCACCCTGTTATTTGCCCTGATTGTCGCCGCCGGACCCGGTGTCGCTGCACAAAGGCAAAATTCTGGTCCACAAAGCCCCGCTTTGATCACCAGCAATAATCCAGTTGAAACGATAAACGAGCCGTTAGATGGTGTGAATACCACACCGCTGGATCCGCAAAACCCCGAAGCAAGCTCCCCAAATTCCTCTTCACTGGCAGAATTGGTTTCTGCACAGGTGATTGGTGATGAACTATCGCCACAGATGAAGTGCCTTGCTGGTGCCATTTATTTCGAAGCCAAAAGCGAATCGCTGGAAGGCCAACTGGCCGTAGGTCGGGTGGTGATAAATCGCGCCAAATCCGGCCGTTTCCCCGCATCCTATTGCGGTGTTGTCTATCAACATTCACAATTCTCCTTTGTCCGTGGGGCAGCCATGCCCGCCATCAACGCACAATCGCGGCTGTGGCATAACGCGGTCGCCATCGCCCAAATCGCCGATGGGGATATGTGGCAATCAGAGGCCGAAGGCGCCCTGTTCTTCCACGCCGCCCACGTCTCACCCCGCTGGAATCTGCGCCGGATTGCAAGGGTAGAAAATCATATTTTTTATCAGTAAGGTTTTGTTGAAAAAAGAATAAGCAGGGGCTTTATGCCCCTGCACCCCCTTACGTCTCCCGACGCAAGATCACACAATGGGGCAATTATAGCGTTCAAACCCGCCTTTGTGATATATCAATACTGCGAAACAGCTTCCTTGAAACACAAATCAAAATTTGAGGGAGGTTTGGGGGCAAAAAGCCCCCAAAATACATTCTTCCCAAACTACCTCTACTTCACCACTACCCACATCGGCGCGTGATCGCTCGCTTTTTCGCGGCCACGGTGCGCTTTATCGACACCGCAAGCCACCAGCCGATCAGCCAATTCAGGCGACAACAGCGCGTGGTCAATCCGGAAGCCTTGGTCTTTGGGCCAAGCACCAGCTTGGTAATCCCAATAGGTCCAAACCCCACCCTGTGGGTTGTGGGTGGCCAGCGCATCGGTCCAACCATCAGTTAACAACCGTGCATAGGCATCGCGCGATTCGGGCTGCATCAACGCATCCATCGCCATGGCGGCGGGTGCCCAGACATCATGGTCATAGGGAATAACATTAAAATCACCAGTAATAATCGCCGGAATTTCCAATGCCGCGATCTCAGTCATCCGCAAACGTAACCGCTTCATCCAGCGCAATTTATAATCAAATTTTGGCCCAGGCTGGGGATTGCCATTGGGCAAATAGATACAAGCGACGCGCAACCCGAAGACATCCGCTTCGAGATAGCGGGAGTGTTCATCCTCAATCTCGCCCGCCAATCCGCGCTGCACTTCAACCGGCGGCTCCCCATCGGCCAAAATAGCGACGCCATTAAATCCTTTTTGCCCATGCCAAATGGCGTGATAGCCGATTGACTCAAAATCTTTGAGGGGAAAACCTTCGTCTTGGGTTTTAATCTCTTGCAAACAGGCAATTGATGGCCGTGTTTCCTCTAGCCACTCCAACAAGCGTGGCAGACGCGCCTTGATACCATTGATATTATATGACGCGATTTTAAGCGGTTGGTCGGTCACACGGCAAAACTCGATCCGCAACCACAACCCGCGCTGGCTTGGGGATTTTCCACGCGAAAGGCGGCTCCGCCCAGTGATTCGACATAATCGACAACACAACCCGACACCAAATCCAAGCTCACCGAATCGACCACCAATGTCACCCCATCGGTTTCGGTGATTGTGTCATCCGATTCGGCCATAGCGGCCAGCTCGAATTTATACTGAAAACCACTGCATCCGCCACCTTCTACAGCCAGCCGCAAAATCGCAGGTTTGGCTTGTTTGGCGGCAATGATGGCAATGCGTGCGGCAGCCGACGCGCTAAGGGTGACAGCTTGTGAGGTTTCCATAAGGACAACATAGGCGTCCACGGCGCATTGAGCAAGGCGCAGCTATCCGCGACAAGTGACGGGTAGTGAATTAGGTTTGGCGAAGAATCTGTGTAATGATATCCCGCACCGCATCGCGGGTTTCCGCCAGCGACACCCCGGTATCAATCACATAATCTGCTCGCTCGCGTTTTTCCGCATCGGGAACTTGCAATTTCAAAATCGCCGTGAATTTTTCTGCGCTCATTCCCACACGGGCCAAAACGCGCTGGCGCTGGATGTCAGCGGGAGCGGATACCACCGCAACAGCATTGACGCTTTCCCACCCATTTTTTTCAAACAGCAAGGGAATATCAAACACAATCAATGGCTCATCGCTATTGTCAGCCAAAAACGCCTTGCGCCGCGCCGCCACCGCCGGATGGACAATCGCTTCCAATTTTTGCAACGCAGCCGCATCACCAAACACCGCCGCGCCCAATTTCGGCCTATCGATGCCATTCGCACCAGTGGTGCCGGGAAAAGCGGCTTCAATCTCTTCCAGCAATGCGCCATGTGGCCCCTGCAATTGGTGAACCTCGGCATCGGCATCAAATACCGGCACACCAAAGTCCCGAAACATCTCCGCCACCGCCGATTTGCCCATGCCAATCGAGCCGGTTAGACCAAGAATAAAAGGCTTTGCCCTGCTCATTTGGTCAATAATCCGCGCAATTCGGCATCATCACCCAAAGGCGGCTCAGCACCATAAAAGCGGCGAAAAGCCTCACGCGCTTGGCCGATCAACATTTCCAACCCATCGTGTATCCGTAAACCCCGTGCAGCAGCAGCGCGCAATAGCGGCGTATCGTGCGGATGGGTGATAATGTCATAGACAATCGCATCGCTGCGCATATCCGCCACATCCAGCGGCAAAGCCGGCTGACCCGCCATGCCCAAACTTGTCGCATTGGCGATCAGGCAGCTGTCATTGGCCAAACCCTGCGCCTGATCCCATGTGGCGGAAATTATCTCACAATCCGCGACTGTCGCCGCCAAATCATCCAACAGCCGCGCCGTGCCTTCGGGCGAACGATTGATAATCGCCAAGCGCCGCGCACCCAATCCTACCAACCCCGCCACCACCGCCGCTGCTGCGCCGCCAGCGCCCAAAATCACCACCTGCTCGCCCGATAAATCCAATCCCACCAAAGGCTCGACAAAGCCCGGCAGATCGGTGTTTTCACCGGTTAGACTGCCGTCACTTTCGACAATGACGGTATTCACCGCACCCAAAGCCAGCGCCGCCGCTGTATGATGATCGACCAAATCATAACAGGCACGTTTGTGCGGCATGGTCGCTTGCACCCCCGCAAAGCCCAGCGCCACCATCCCACGAAACGCCCGCGCCACTTCGCCTGGCCGCACCGGCAAGCGGATATAATGCCCATCAATCGCCAATTTTTTTAACCAGAATTCATGAATCAGTTGCGATTTTGATTGCGCCACCGGCCAGCCGATTAAACCAGCCAACAAGGGCGACGGGCGGGTTTCCAGATCAATCATCCACCAAAGTCCCGGCCAAACTCCCTTATCGCGCCCAATACCGGCAACAGCGGCATCCCCAACACGGTAAAATGACTCCCATCAATCCGCTCAAACAATTGCACGCCCAATCCTTCAATCCGAAACACCCCGACACATGCACCGACATCAGGCCATTCCTGCGCCAAATAATCGGCAATAAACCCATCCGACAGCTTGCGCACCGTTAAATGCGCGACATCCGCAAACTGCCAAATCACCTGCCCATCCCGCGCCAATGCGGCAGCACTGTGCAATTCCATGACTTTACCCGAAAATGCGCGCAAATGATCTGCGGCATCACTTTGACTCTGTGGCTTATCAAACCGCCGCCCGTCACAAACCACCAGCGAATCACTACCGAGCACCAAAGCATCGGGATGTAAATGCGAAACCGCCCGCGCCTTGGCAATGGCCAGTTCGCCCGCGATCCTATCCGGCAAAGCACCCTTGAGCGAAACCTCCATAGCCCGCTCATCAACATCCGCCGGCACAGATTCAAATTGCACCCCTGCCGCAGTCAACATCGCCCGCCGCGACGCACTTTTGGAAGCCAAGATAATCATATCGGCTTCAACCCATCGTCGCCCTGCTTTCCTGCTGCCGCTCGTTCATTATACAAATTGATAATCGCCGCCGCCGTTTCCTCAATCGAACGCCGCGTGACATCAATTACCGGCCAGCCATTATCGCCAAACATCCGCCGCGCAAATTGCACCTCCCGCGTCACCTTATCATTATCGACATAGGCCGTGTCCGGCGCTTGATTCAGCGACAACAGCCGATTGCGTCGCACCTGAATCAACCGCTCCGGCGCTGTCGTCAACCCCACCACCATCGGCGATTTCAACCCAAACAAAGCTGTTGGCGGCGGACTTTCCACCACTATCGGAATATTCGCCACCCGATACCCCCGATTAGCCAAATAAATACTCGTCGGTGTCTTGGAACTGCGTGATACCCCCGCCAAAACAATATCCGCCTGCTCCCAATCCTCCCAAGCCACTCCATCATCATGGGCAATCGTAAACTGTATCGCCTCAACTCGCGCAAAATAGGCCGCATCCAATGCGTGTTGCCGCCCGGGGCGGGCCTTGGCCTGTTGCCCAACC
>JBEAOQ010000094.1:0-3726 GCA_041164845.1 Pseudomonadota bacterium
TCAACCACTTGCGGCGGGGCATCGGGGGTTTCGGGATTGGCGGCCAGCACGGTTCCATCACCGGCGATGGATATTTTGGCATCCAGCGGCAAGGAAATAGGCCCGCTGCCGCCGATCACCGGCAAGCCATCGCCATTTTGCAATATGCCTTCGGGCGAGATCGACAGATCGCCGCGCCGCGTATAGGCTTCGTCGCCGTCCACCCCCTGCACCGCCAGCAAAGCGTCACCTTGCAGCGCCACATCCATCGGCCGCCCCGTTTGCGACACCGTGCCCGCACGCATATTCACCCCGCGCACTTCGCCATCAGCCAAACTGCGCACTTCCAGACTTGGGTTCGGCCCATTGGTTTTCAACGTCACCGGCGTGGCATAGATCAATTCGGCGCGGAATCCGGTGGTTTGCGCATTGGCCATATTATTGGCGATAGTGCGCTGGCGATTCATCGAATCGGCCATGCCAGACAGGGCGGTGTAGATCAGGCGATCCATGCGATCAGGCTCCTACCGGCTTAATTGGTGCGCAGATTGATAAGGGTCTGCGAAATCTGGGTGGCGGTATCAATGGCTTTGGCATTGGCCTGAAAGCTGCGCTGGGCCGAGATAAGCCCGACCAATTCAGACGCCAGGTCGACATTGGATTGTTCCAAAGCACCGGACAGCAGCGAGCCGACTTGATTGGTGCTGGGCACGCCCAAAACGCCCGAGCCGCTGACGCCAGTCGCCGCCCAATGTGCCGAGCCAAGCTGGCGCAGGGTTTGCGGCGCGAGGAAATTGACCAGAGCCACGACGCCAATCGTGGCGGTGGAGCCATCGGAATAGGCGGCAACAACTTTGCCATCGCTGGCAACATTCACCCCCGAAAACTGGGCACCCGCCGCATTAAGCTGGTTGATTTGCGCATCAATCATGCTGGTAGACGCGGTGGAGGTGACGTTGCCGCTGGCATCCACGGGAAATATTTGCATCCGATAACCGGAATTATCACGGACAAAACCAGTGCCGTCGATGCTGAACGAGCCATTGCGGGTATAGGTGACGGTGTTGGAATCAGGCGATTTGGTGACGAAAAACCCCTCACCATTGACGGTCATATCCAGCGAATTGCCGGTTTGGGCAATCGGGCCTTGGCTGAACTGTTGGGTGATCGCCTGAACGCGCGCACCGATGCCAGTGGTCAGCGCGGGATCGGTCAGCACCGAGGTGGCGACAATATCGGCAAAGGCGGTGACGCTGCGTTTGAAGCCATTGGTGTCCGAGTTGGCGATATTATGCGAGATAACATCCAGTTCAACCTGGGCGTTTTTCAAACCATTAAGCGAGGTGTAGAACGACATGGGGAATTACTCCTAGATGCTTGTGCAAAAATCAGTTGGTGGTCGTTTTGACCGGCGTTTGCAGGGCAATCAGTTGATCGAGTTTGGCAGACATGGTTTTCAACGTGGTGCTGGATTCGGTGGTTGCTGCAAGCGATGAAAATTGCGCAAGCTGGGCGATCATATCTTTGTTATCGGTGGGATTGGTTGGATCCTGATTGGTCAATTCGGTGGTGAGCAGCTTGAGAAAATCCTTCTCGCCAAGGCTGTTATGCTTGGTGGCGGCGCTGATTGCGGCGCTGCTGCTGGTGGAACTGGTGCTGGTGGCACCAAAGACGCTGGAGGTGGTGGTCATTATTTCATCCTCATAGTATCAAGCATCAATTGCTTGGCGGTGGACAGGGCTTCGACAAGGTTTTGATATTGGCGCGAGCTGTCGAGCATCTCGACCATTTCGGTGTTTTCATCGACCGGCGCGGTCCAGACATCGCCATTGGCATCGGCCAGCGGATGATTGGGATTATGTTCGCGCACCGCCGCCGCATTGGATCGGTAAATGCCGGTGACTTTGACCGTGGACAGGCCGGTGCTCTTGTCCAATTCTTCGGCAAACACCGGGCGGATCGGGCGATAGGCATCCTTGGCATTGCCCGCGACCGCACCAGCATTGGCCAGATTAGACGCAGCCGCATTCATCCGCACCATTTGCGCCGACAGGCTGCGTTGGGCGAGATCAAAGATGGTCATAGGGGTGGAGCCAGCCATGCTATTCTCCGCGAATGGCGCGGGTGATGGTATTGACCCGTCCGGTGATAAACGACAGGGTGGCGCTGTAACCGACGGCATTTTGGCTGAAGGCGACCTGTTCATGGCCCAGCTCGACGGTGTTGCCGTCCATTGATGCCATTGTCGGGATGCGATATTGGGTGGCCGATGCCACGGCCCGATCTTGGCTGGCCCCGCCCAGACGCGCTTGCAACGCCGCAGCGAAATCCAAGTCGCGGGCTTTATAGCCCGGGGTGGCGGCATTGGCGATGTTCGAGGTTATCATCCCCATGCGTTGCGCACGCAATTCCAGCGCGGCACCATGGATGCCGAACAGAGATTGGTTGACGCCGGGATCGCTCATTTTCACCTCAGGGATTGCTACAGAGGTAATTTAGCAAGCCCCGTGCCAAATGCGGTTTTGGGCCGATTAATGTGGAGTTTTTGCCCGCAACGGCAATAGTTTGCCGCAATTGGCAGCGGTGCGGCAATCTTTGGCCGGACAGTATAATTTGCCGAACATGGGCCGTTCTTTCGCTTGAGGAGAACCGGCTTTATGGTTGTTGGCGAAAATATCATGGCGGCGCTGATTGTGCTGGGTGGAACCATGTTGGCGACGCTATTGCGCTGTGGGATCGCTGATTGCGCGGTGATGTGCCGTGCGACATTGCGGGCATTGCGTGGGCGGTTTGACAGTGCCGGGGTGCGGGCGATTTTGGCCGGACAAGTGATGGAAATTCGCCAAGACGGGTTGATGCGCACCAATCTGCGGCATTTCGGCGATAAAGAATTTGATGATGCGACATCGGCATTAATCGGCCACCGTTCGCTGGATGCGCTGATGGACGCGCATAAAGCCCACCGTGATCGGCGGATGCGGCGCGCGCTGACTGCCGCCCGGACATTGAACCAAGCGGCGGATTTGGCACCGGTGTTTGGTCTGGCTGGCACGCTGATTTCGCTGGGGCATCTGCCCGCCGATGGTATCAACCACGGCTCCTATATGGCGGCGATTGGCATGGCGGTGCAGGCGACTTTATGGGGATTGATGGTGGCGAATTTGGCGCTGGCCCCGCTGGCGCGGTTGATTGAGCGCCGCGCCGAGCAGGAAGAAAATGAGCGACAAGCTCTGGTCGATTGGATGGCGGTGCAGATCGCGCCAGTCTGTCATCGGCCCGACGAACACCCTAGCGATGAGGCGACGCCCCATGCCGCTACCGCTAATCCGCTGCTGAAAATCACCAGCTTGCGCGGGGCGGCGTGATGGCAGTTATGTCGCGGCCATTGATCGGTTGGCAGACATTGCTGGCAGATTTGTCGCTGATTTTGTTTATGGTAACGGCGGCGGCACAAGCTGATTCTGTGCCGAAAAAACGGGCGACGTCGGCGGCGGGCGCAGCGAAACCATCCCAACAGGGCGAGGCTTTGGCGGTCTATCGCGCAGGCGGCCATGCCCCGAAATTGGCCGACTGGCTGAAAGCACAAGGCCAAGATCCACGCCAGATGCTGACGATTGTGGCGACATATGCAGATGCGGGCGAGGAAATGGCGGCACTTGCGGCGGCCGCCGATCTGGCGACGCAAGCAGCTGGGGTAGGACGACCGGCACGGTTGATTATCGAACCAGGTGAGCGAGCCGATACCTA
>JBEAOQ010000095.1:0-3827 GCA_041164845.1 Pseudomonadota bacterium
TTTCCTCCGCGTCTCTGCGTCAACCCCTGCTTCTTTTCATTTTTGGATCTCCCCATGGACGCACTCATCATCGCCGCAGGATATGGCAGCCGATTGCAAGACATCTCCGACAGCAAACCCCTAACCAAAGTCGCCGGTATCGCTTTGTTGGAATTGGGCGTGCGGCAATCGGCGGCGGCGGGGGCGGCACAGGTGGTGGTGGTCACTGGCCACCGCGCCGATGAGGTGGAAGCAATCCTGCCCAGCCTATCCATCCGCGCCGGAATTCCGGTGGTTGCCGCCCGTGTCGATGATTGGTCCAAACCCAATGGTTTTTCGGTAATGGCAGGGGCGGCGCAGATTGCCGGTGATTATCTGCTGATGATGGCCGATCATATTTTCGCCGCGCCGATCTTGCAAAATCTGGCCAAACAGGGCGGGGCGGACAGGGGGGTCACGCTGGCGATTGACCGCCGCATCACCAGCCCGCTGATCGACCCCGAGGATGCCACTTGGGTCAAAAGCGACGCCGATGGCCGCATCACCGCCATCGGCAAAACCATACTCGCCTATGATGCCGTCGATTGCGGGGCATTTCTCGCCACACCCGAACTGGCCGCCGCGATTGCCTCCGCGATCCAATCGGGCAAATCTGGCAGCCTGTCGGATGGGATGCAATGGCTGGCCGATCGGAGCCGCGCCGCCACCCATGACATTGGCAATGATCCCCATTCAGCATGGTGGATGGATGTCGATGATGCCCGCGCCTATGCCATAGCCGAGGTCGAAGCGCCGAAATTTTTGCCCGAGATTTACACAAAAATCCGTATGTAAATCACGGATATTTTAACCGAATATGTGATGTCAGGCCGCTGCGTATCACATCCAGCCGCACCGAGCGAAATGCTGGCAAGCCCAGCAATGTCGATGGATTATTCGAAAAACCATAGGCTTCCGCGGGCAAGCCAAACCCCGTGCGGTCAAATTTCTGATTGCCATTTTCATCGTGGTAAATCGCCAGCACATAAACCCCAGGCCGAGGCACATAGATACAGCTGGCGGTGGTTCCCGCCACAGCCGAAGTTCGCCCGACATAGATCGAGCCACCCTTCATCAAAAACCGGCTGGAATCATCGGCATATAGGGTGATAGCAATCAAGCCATTGCTGCTCCGCACCCCTTCGACAATCACCTTCAGCCAAAAAGTGCTGACCGGCCCGGTGCAGCCAGCAGGTGCATTGGCCGATGATTCGGCAATCGCCACATGCGGCGCGGCATAGGCGGGGACGCCAAAAGCCAGCCCCACCACCGCCCAATAACGGGCGCATTTTCGGATTATTTTTGAAATCAGCATAGATTACAGTTCTATCTCACGGAAACATAGCTCTTATAGCTGTGGAATATTACAATTTGATAGGATGCTATGGTTAACCCCTATGCGGTAACGCCATGAACATGGGGTTAATCCGCAAACTATGTGGAAAACGATAGGCCCGCGCTTGTCGGCTTTGTCCGAGATAGCTACCAGATTTGGTAGGTTTTTGCCAAATACGCACAAATACCAGTATCCAACCGGTTAAAGGAGCCGGAATTATCTATGTCCGTGCCGCCTTCATCGCCGCTTATTGCACCTTCGATCCTCTCCGCCGATTTTGCGCGGTTGGGCGAAGAGGTGCGGGCGATTGATGCGGCGGGGGCCGATTGGATTCATGTCGATGTGATGGATGGCCATTTTGTCCCTAATATCACGATTGGCCCGGCGGTGGTCAAGGCGCTGCGCCCGCACACCACAAAAGTAATGGACGTGCATTTGATGATAGCGCCGGTCGATTGCTATCTGGCCGATTTTGCGGCGGCGGGGGCGGATATTCTTACCGTCCACCCCGAATCCGGCCCGCATACCCACCGCACGGTTCAGGCGATAAAAGGCTTGGGCAAAATGGCGGGCGTCTCGCTCAATCCGGCAACCCCCGCCAAAATGCTCGATTATCTGATAGATGAGATTGATTTGGTGCTGATAATGAGCGTCAACCCGGGCTTTGGCGGCCAATCATTCATCACCAGCCAGCTGAAAAAAATCGCAGCGGTGCGCAAAATGATCGACAAAACCGGCCGTGATATTCGCTTGCAAGTCGATGGTGGGATTGATGCCATTACCGCCCGCGCCTGTGTCGAGGCAGGGGCCGATGTTCTGGTGGCCGGAACCGCCAGCTTCAAGGGCGGGGCGGCCCATTATGCGGGTAATATCGCCGCGTTGAAAGGTGCGGTGTAAATGGTGACAGATGCGGGCATCACAGGAATTGGCGGCAGCCATCGCGCCACAGCAGAGGATCACACTTTGCTGCATGACGAACATGTGTCCGCCGCAGCCCACACATCCTCTCAGCCCGCGATACCCCTATTTGTCCAACCACTTAGCGCGGGCGAAGAAGCAGCTTTGACCCAGGCGCCCAGCCTACACAGCGATCCCGCCAAAAAAGGCAAAGCCGCAAATTCTGACGCCATAACCCTGATCGAACCCGGCCGCGCCTTGGCGCTGTCCGACTTCGCCCCGCCATCGGTCGGCGCGGGCGAAAGGTTGATCCGGCTGGCCTATCGTATGGGTGTGCCGGGCACCGCGCTGACCGCGCCATTTCGCAAACCGGCCAAACCGCGCTTGCTGGCTACCGTCGCCAATCCGCTTGCGGGCAGCAAAATTGCGGGCACCGCCCTGCGCGCTGGGCATTTTCTGGTGCATGGTTTGAAACTGCCGATTGCCCAGATTGATTATGCCGGTATCGGGCGTCTGACCCCGCCGGTGGAACGGGTCATCCATGGTTTTCATTGGCTGGCCGATCTTGAATCCGCTGCCCCGCGTGAACAGGTAACCGCCACCGCCGAACGTATCCTCTCCGCTTGGCTTGCCGCCAATCCCACCCCACCCGCCAAAGTGGGCAAAGGCGCGGCTTGGACCATTGCCAATAGTGGCCATCGGCTGCTTGGCTGGCTGATTCATGCGCCGCTGATCCTGTCCGGCCCCGACAAGGCGCTGCGTCACCGCATTTTGGGCAGCATGGTCGAAACCGCCCGCTGGCTGGATAAAAATGTCAATCGCAGCGACGATCTGCTTGATCGCGTCGCCGGCTGGTGCGCGATTACGGCGGCGGGGTTGCTCTTGCCAGAAGGTCGTCCGCGTCTGCTGTTTGGCGAGGCCGGATTGATCGAAGTTTTGGGCGAATTGCTGGGTGATGATGGCGGGTTGCAGTCGCGCTCGCCGCTGGGCCAGATGGAGGCCATCGCCCTGTTGGTGCGCCTGTCCGCCTGTTACCGCGCCACCCGCCGCGATCCTCCGGCGCAAATTCAGGCTATTTTGAACCTGCTGGTGCCGCCGTTGCTGACCCTTGTTCATGGCGATGGCTCCTTGGGCAGCTGGCAGGGGAGCTGGGCGGTTGGCGCGGATGAAATCTCGGCGCTGATCGCCGCCACTGGCGTCCGCACCCGTCCCTTACGCGATGCGCGGCAATGGGGGTATCAGCGGGTATCTTCGGGTAAAAGCATCCTGCAATTTGACGCCGCACCGCCGCCGCTGGCACGCCACGCCCGCAATGGCTGTGCCTCGACATTGGCGATGGAGTTTAGCCATGCTGGCCAGCGGATCATCGTCAATTGCGGCGGCGGCGCGGCGGCGGGCGGGTTGATGCCGGTGCGTTTGGAACAGGGTTTACGCGCCACCGCTGCCCATTCGACGATGACCTTGGACGATGTTAATTCCACGGCGGTGCTGATAAATGGCAAAATCGGCGGCGGCGTGTTCGAAGTGGATATCGA
This sequence comes from Pseudomonadota bacterium, assembly GCA_041164845.1. Lineage (GTDB taxonomy): Bacteria > Pseudomonadota > Alphaproteobacteria > Sphingomonadales > Sphingomonadaceae > Novosphingobium. Next base: position 3,787 of record JBEAOQ010000095.1, read on the forward strand.
CCGCCGCCAGTTGGAAAATACTACGACTGCCCGCTCGGGCT
>JBEAOQ010000096.1:0-7686 GCA_041164845.1 Pseudomonadota bacterium
GCACGGTGGAATTTGCCGGTGCCGATGAATCAGACGCCGCCTTGGTCAGCGTCCCGCCCTATCACATTGCTGGTATTTCAGCACTGATGAGCAGCATCTATGCCCAGCGCCGCATTGTCATGCTCCCCGCATTTTCACCCGAAGCATGGTTGAATTTGGCCGAAACCCAGGGCGTTACCAATGCTTTCGTGGTTCCCACCATGTTGTCGCGGATTATTGAAACGCTGAACAAGGGCGCATCTGCGGATATTTCTGCCTTACGCGCCATTTCCTATGGCGGCGGAAAAATGCCGCTGGAATTGATCCATAATGCGCTGGATTTATTCCCCAATACCAGCTTCACCAATGCCTATGGCCTGACCGAAACCAGCTCGACCGTCGCGCTGCTGGGGCCGGAAGACCACCGCGCCGCCCACGCCTCCGATGATCCGAAAATACGCGCCCGCCTGGCCTCGGTGGGCCAGCCTCTGCCGACCATCGAGCTGGAAATCCGCGACGAAGACGGCCAATGCTGCCCTATCGGCACAGCTGGCGAAATTTATGTGCGCGGCGATCAAGTATCTGGCGAATATAAGGAAAAATCGGCCTTGGATGCCGATGGCTGGTTCCCCACCCGCGATGCCGGCTATCTCGATGATGCGGGCTTTCTGTTCCTGTCTGGCCGCGCCGATGATGTGATCGTGCGCGGCGGTGAAAATATGTCGCCGGGCGAAATCGAAGATGTCTTGCTGGCCCACCCCGCGATAGCCGACGCCGCCGCTGTCGCCGTGCCATGCAAGGAATGGGGCGAGGCCGTGGGCATTGCCGTCGTCACCCGTGATGGCCACGATCAACCAAGCGAAAATGAACTCAAAGACCTGATCCGCGCCCGCCTTCGTTCTTCGCGAGTGCCAGATAGAGTGTTATTTATCAGCCAATTACCCTATAATGAAATGGGCAAATTGCTGCGCCGCGAAGTCAAACTGCTGCTTGGCTAATATCCCCCTTTCGCGCTGGGCCGATCAGCATTTGCGCCAACTCGCCCGCGACACCGGCGCAAAATCCATCGCCGCCCTCAGCGGAGCGGACATATTAAACCAACGTTTGCTCCTATCCCCCGCCCCCTTCAACGCAGAGTGCGCCCTTTCTTCCCCCCTCCCCTTCAGGGGAGGGGCTGGGGGTGGGGTCTCTCAAATCAGCACAAATTTTAAAAACCCCCACCTCCCCCCAATCACCTGCCAATTCTACCGCGCCCTTGACGACCACATCGCCCTCAACCTGTCCCGCGCCGATGACCGCGCCCTGCTCCCCGCCCTGTTCTGCGCCGATCTCAACCCCGATGATAACACCGAAATATCCCGCCATATCGGCCTATCCCCGGCTCTCCCGCTTATTGCCCGCGCCCGCGAAATGGGCTTGGCCATCGCCGCGCTGCACGAAACACCGCCGCACCGCGCCCACACCATCCTTGCCTATGGCCCCAAACGCCTTACTCCGCCGCCCGTCAAACCTTTCGTTCTTGACCTGACGGCGCTGTGGGCTGGCCCCTTGGCCGCACATCTTCTCTGGCTTGCCGGAGCCGAGGTGGTTCGTGTCGAAAACCCCAACCGCCCCGACAGGATGCGCGATAGTAATCCCCGGCTCTATGCCCGGCTCAACCAAGGCAAAGCCAGCGTCACCCTTGACCCCCGTATATCCGCCGACCGCGCCGCCCTGCTGGCCCTGATCGCCCGCGCCGACATTATTATCGAATCCGCCCGCCCTCGCGCCCTATATCAGCTTGGCATAGATGCCTCGGCGCTGATAAAAGCCAAAGCGGGCCAAGTGTGGATCAACATCACCGCCCACGGAGCCAGCGGCGATGCGGCAAATTGGGTCGGCTTTGGCGATGATTGCGCTGTGGCTGGCGGCCTTAGCGCGGCCTTACTCCAAGCGACCGGCAAACTCGGCTTCGTCGGCGATGCCATCGGCGATCCACTCACCGGCATCTACGCCGCCCGCACCGCGTGGCAGGCGCTCCAGCGCCGCAAATCTGCCCGCATCGGCATCGCCATCAGCGGGGTCGTCGCCAAAGCCTTGCGCGAAACCTGCGCCCAAAGCCCCACCAAATTCACCGAAACCTTGCGCGCATGGGGAAAATTGCAAAACCCGCTCATGGCGAGCGAAGTCGAGACACCTTACCCACCACGCACCCAAACCATCGCCATGCGCCCACTCGGCGCAGATAATTCGCGCTATCTGCCATGCTGATCCAAAATGCCGAAATTTACGGGCATGGAACAGCTGATTTGCGTATCCGTGATGGCCATATTGCCGAAATCGGCCAACTTATCCCTCACGCAGATGAACCCACACGCAACGCATATAACAACGCCCTCCTCCCCGGCCTGCACGATCACCACATCCACCTCGCCGCCCTCGCTGTCCGCACCGCATCTATCATCTGCGGCCCGCCTGAGGTTTGCAATGAAGTGGAGTTATCTACGCGGTTCCTGTCCCATCAGGGCAAGGGCTGGCTTCGCGGCATCCTCTACCACGAAAGCGTGATGGGTCTGCCCACCGCCACACAGCTTGACCGCATCATCGCCCACCGCCCTGTGCGCATCCAGCACCGCTCGGGCCGGATGTGGCTGCTTAATTCGCTGGCGCTTGCCGAACTGCTCGCCAAAGCCGCACCGCCGCCGGGCCTGGAACGCGCAAATGGCCAATATACCGGCAGATTATTCGACGAAGACGCATGGCTGCAAACGGCGCTATCCTCCACCCCTCCGCCCTTCGCCGCCATCTCGGCCCAACTCGCCGCCCACGGCATCACCGGTCTGACCGATATGACCCCGCGCAATGATCGCCAAATCGCCGCGCATTTTGCCGCCGAAATGGCCAGCGGTGCGCTACACCAACGCATTATTCTGGCCGGAACGCTTGATCTGGCAACCGCGCCCTCGTCCGCATGGCAATGCGGCCCCGCCAAACTCCATCTGCATGAAAATGCCCTGCCCGATCTCGATGCAACCATCACCTTCATCACATCCGCCCATCACCAAAATCGCGGCGTGGCGGTGCATTGCACCAGCGAAGTCGAAATGATCTTTGCCCTTGCCGCCCTCGAATCCGCAGGGGCCAGCCCCAAAGATCGCATCGAACACGCCGGCATCACCAGTGATGCAATGCTGCAAGACATCGCTCGCCTTGGCCTGTCGGTGGTCAGCCAGCCGCATTTTATTGCGGAAAAAGGCGATGCCTATCTGCGCGATGTCGAACCCCGCCACCACGTCGCGCTCTATCGTTTGGCCAGTTTCGCCCGCGCTGGCGTGCCCTTGGCGGCGGGCAGCGATGCCCCCTTCGCCAGCGCCGACCCATGGGCCAGCATGGCGGCGGCCATCTCGCGGCAAACCTCATCAGGCCAAATCATCGGCTCCGACGAAGCCCTTACCCCCGAAGCAGCTTTGGCGCTCTATCTGGCCGATCCACTCAACCTCGCGCGCCAACGCCGCATCCATGTCGGCGCACCCGCCGATCTCTGCTTGCTGGATAAACCTTGGCACATCGCCCGCAACAATCTCAATTCAACCCTCGTCCGCGCCAGTTTCATCGCTGGAAATTGCGTCTATCAAGCCCCATCCTAACGCCACCTCCGCCGAAATTCGCCGCCCTGACAGCACCATTAACGCCGTCCTCTGCCGCCCAATCCGCCGCGATACCGACACACAGCCGCCCGCCCCCGGAATCAATCCCATCGCCAATTCGGGCAGTTGAAACCACGCCCCCCGCTCCGCCGTGACCCGCGCGGCAAAAGCCGCCATCTCCAACCCCGCCCCGACACAAGCCCCCTGAATATGCGCCGTCATCCGCGCCGCAACCCGCGCAATCATCGGTGCAGGCAGGGTCAACTGCCGCACCGAATGGGCCATAGCGCCATCACGCATCGTACCAAATTCCGCCAGCTCCGCGCCCAAACAAAAGCTCCGCCCCGCCCCGCGCAAATGGATCCGCGCAATGGTTTCATCCAGCGCCGCCGCCGCAAACAATTCGCGCAAAGCATCGCGCATCGCCACATCAACCGCATTGCCTGCCTCGGCGCGATCGAACGTCACCTCCAGCACATCATCATGCCGCTCAGCCAATATGCGGCCCAACTCAAAATCCTCCCCCACTCCATCCGCAGGATGGTGGAGGGGGCCACGTCCCGCCAACCAAGCCCTGTGTTCTGCCCCGCCCTGCAACAGACCATAGGCCATCGACTCCGCCACCAACCCGGCCTCAACCGTCATTTCCGGCAAAATCCTTAGGCATTGCACCACAACCCCCGCCGCTACCGGAGCCGCCAACACCCCCCGCACCACGCCCGCTACGGACACCGGCGCTTCCACCACCACATCCAATCGCGCCGCCAAAGGATGCGCCGCATCGCCAAACCCCACCACCGGACAGGGAGGCAATGTCACCTCATCCGGCCATTCCCCCGTCCGATCCAAATCAATCAGCACCAGTGGCGGCGATGGCATGGCCTCGCCCACCCACAGCCGCCGTGCATCGCAGATATATTCGGGAAAATTGATCGTCATGGCGCATTGACTTGGAATAATTTTGCACCAATTGCTAGGCTATAAGAAACGAGAGGAACCCGCGTGGAAACGCTTGCCGAACGCGCAAAACTCATCTTGCAAACCGCGCCAGCAACCCCCGCCATCGAATTCGAATCACACTGGCACACATGGGGCGACCTAGCGGCGGTGGCGGATAAAATCAGCGCCCTGCTCGGCGCCAGCGGTATCCCCGCCAATGCCCCCGTCGCGCTCGTCTCGCGCAATCATCCCGCCCTGATCGCTGCATTAATCGGCCTGATCGCCGAAAACCGCACGATCCAGATGATCTATCCCTTCCAAGCCAGCAGCGGGATCATCCGTGACATCAACCGCCTCAAACCCGCCGCAATCATCCTGACCCCCACCGACCTCACCCCTGATGTTGAACCGGCACTGCAAAGTCAAACCATCGCCGCCATCCTCTGCGATAATATGGCAGTCAGCGCCGCCCCAGGCCTCGAAATATCTGGCCCTACCACTACCCACGCCACCATCAACGAACCCCAAATCGAAGTGCTCACCAGCGGCACCACCGGCCCACCCAAACAATTCCCCATCCGCTTTGCCCTGATCCGCGACAATTACATCAGCGCCGCGCTGACCCCCCCAGCGCCAGACGCCCCGCCCTTCTTGCTCTATATGCCACTGGGCAATATATCGGGCATCTACACCACCCTGCCCACCCTGCTAAATGGCCACAGAGCGCGGCTGCTGGAACGGTTTAACATCCCCGCTTGGGTTGATTACGTCAAAACCTACCGGCCCACACAACATGGCGTCCCGCCCTCGATGCTGGGGCAATTGCTGGATCTGAACATCGCTAAAACTGACCTCGCCTCGCTCAAAAGCATGGGCAGCGGCGCGGCCCCGCTTGATCCTGCCGTGCAACAAGCCTTCGAAGATCATTACGGCATTCCGGTTCTGCTATCCTATGGTGCCACCGAATTTGGCGGGCCAGTATGCGGCATGACACTGGAATTGCACCGCGAATTTGGCCGCAGCAAATTGGGCACGGTGGGCCGCAAATATCCCCATTGCGATCTGCGGATTATCGACCCCGACAACGGCACTATCCTACCCGCCAACAGTGACGGCCTGATCGAAGTCCTTGCCCCGCGTATCCAGCCCGATTGGATCAGCACCTCGGACATTGGCATGATCGACGCTGATGGCTTCCTGTTTTTGCGTGGGCGGGCCGATGGCGCGATCATGCGCGGCGGTTTCAAAATCCTGCCCGAAACCATCGAACGCGCCTTGTTGCAACACCCATCCGTCGCCGAAGCTGCGGTGGTGGCGGTGACAGATGCCCGCGTTGCCCAAGTTCCCGGCGCGATGATCCGCCTCAAACCCGATCAAAACCCACCGACAATTGACGCGCTGACCCTCCATCTGCGCCAGCTGGTGATGGCGACTCACCTGCCGGTGCATTGGCGATTTGTCGAGTCGCTGCCACGCAATCCGTCGATGAAGATCGACCGCGTCGCCATAAAGCGCGCCTTCAGTGCACCGTAAACCCGCTGAATTGCTAACCTAAGTTAGTAAAAAATGAAAACCTCTCATTTTTTGTTGACACCATGCCGAATCAGCGCAACTCTATGTGAAAATAACATGTGGAGGATGCTGTTATGACTGTCACCAAACCCGCTTCGAACAAAGCCAAGATCGCCCGTCGCGTGATCGAGGTTCTCGAATATTTTGACGATACCCACCGCGAAGCGACGGTGATGGATATTGTCCGCCGCTATAATCGCCCGCAATCCAGCACCTCCGAATTGCTGTCCAGCCTGGTCGAACTGGGCCTGTTGCATAAGGACGCCTTCTCCCGCTCCTACAGCCTAACCCCCCGTGCCGCCCTGCTGGGTGTCGCCAGCCAAAGCCAAACGGTTCGCGACGGCGGCTTGATCCGGCTGATGGATCGTCTGGTCGCGCAGACCGGCTTGGCGGTGGCTATCTATGGCATGGTCGGATTGAACACCCAAATTATCAGCTGGCGCGCCGCCACACGCGGCAATTCGATGGCCACACGCGGATTATTCGGCGGGATGCAAGAGCCGATCCATCGCTCGGCCCCGGGCCAATTGCTGCTCTCCACCCTCCCTTCCTCACGCAGCGATGGTATTTTACGCCGTCTGAATGCCGAAGCCCCCGATGATGGCAAATTCGCCACCAGCGCCATGGCTTTGCGCCTGCGTGATTGCCGTGAGAATGGCTATGCGCTTGGCTCTGCTGGTTTTGATTCCAGCGCCGAAACATTGTCGATCCTGCTGCCCGATATGGGCGATAGCGCGCCGCTGGCTGATGGTGCGCCGCTGGCGGTAGGTTTTGCCTTTGGCCCCGAAGCACGCATCCATATTGATGCCCTGTTGCAATCACTGCGTGATGCGGTCAATCATTGCCTGACACCTGACACCGCCGACCAAGCCAGCGTCGAGTCCCTATCCACTGCGGCTTAGAGCATCGTGCCAAAAAGCATGTCCTGAGCCTGTCGAAGGGTGGGAACCGGTTTTTGGCTTAAAACCCCGTTCTTCTTATAGCTGGGCGAAAACAAATAACTAGAGCGGGCAATCTGATTCAGAGTTAACGCTGCCCGCTCTAGTCGCAGCGGGGTGGTGTTTCGCCAACAAAACAAGGCCTCCGGCAAAAAAGTCACGAGGGCAGTCTCGATAGGACGCCTTTTGCAAGCAAAAAGCTTCGGCCCCTCGCGCTCCCCTAACTTCGTCATCCCCCCGAAGGCGGGAATCCATCACCAAATCTTTAAATTACAACGTCTATTGTCCGCGCACGAGCTGATACCGCGCTAAAAAACTGGAATATCACACACTAACCGATGAAAATTGATATTCAGCGAAGTGAATGCAGCAGACGTTTGTGAAACTCCGCCTCGTTTGAAAATCATTCCACGCAATCACCATCTCTATTTGATTAGCGCCAAAGTCTAACCCCAAAATCTCACCGTCTGCTGCCTGCATTAAAGCTCCTTGGAATGGCTCTCCTTCTACCAGAATAGCCTTCACATCCCAAAATATAAAATTCGCGAAGTCGATCTCGCGGCCCTCAAAATCGTTTTGCAAGTTAAGTTCGACTTTCGAACCTTGTCGTGTGAAGCCAATGATAGTCCATT
>JBEAOQ010000097.1:0-3913 GCA_041164845.1 Pseudomonadota bacterium
ATCCTGATCGAACCCAAACCGCATGAACCGACCAAGCATCAATATGATTTCGACACCCAAACCGTCTATGGTTTCCTCAAACGTTTCGGGCTGGAAAAAGAGGTTCGCGTCAATATCGAAGCCAATCACGCCACGCTGGGCGGGCATACGTTTGAACATGAAATCGCCATGGCCCGCGCGCTTGGTATTTTCGGCTCGATCGACGCCAATCGCGGCGACCATCAAAATGGCTGGGACACCGATCAATTCCCCAATTCGGTCGAAGAACTGACATTGGCTATGCTGGAAATCATCCGTGCAGGCGGATTTACCGATGGCGGGTTTAATTTCGATGCCAAAGTCCGCCGCCAAAGCATTGACGCGGCAGATTTGTTCCACGGCCATATCGGCGGAATGGATGTCATCGCCCATGCCTTATTAAAAGCCGCTGCGCTGATCGAGCACGGCCAGATGGACGCTTTCCGCGCTGCGCGCTATGCCGGTTGGCAGGGCGAATTGGGCCGTTCGGTTCATGCTACGGGCGCATCGCTATCGGGCATTGCCGATGCCGCCGTCGCGCAAAATCTGGCCCCGCAACCCAAATCTGGGCGGCAAGAATGGCTGGAAAATCTGGTTAATCGGGTATGATGAGGCGGATGTGACTCTGATCCTTACGTCTGGCAATTATCAACTTACCGTCAACCCCGCGCTAGGTGGCTCTATCGCGGGGTTCACTTTTTGTGGGCAGCCTTTGATGCGCAGTGGAACAGGGCCTGGCATCTTGGATACGGCCTGTTTCCCACTGGTGCCCTTTTCCAACCGGATTGCGCATGGGCGATTCAGCGCGCATGGGCAACAGTATCAACTCACCCCTAATCTGCCCACCGACCCAGATCACCCTCACGCTATCCACGGATTTGGCTGGCAGGCGGCATGGGACATCACCAGCGCAGCCGAAACCGGCCAAAACGAAAACAGCACCACCCTCACCCATCATTATCCCGCCGGCGAATGGATTTGGCCCTACACTGCCAAGCAAATTTTCACCCTATCCGAAACTGGCTTGCGCCACAGCCTATCCATCCGCAACCACAGCCATACCGCCATGCCAACGGGCCTTGGCTTGCACCCCTATTTCCCGATTAACGACCAAACCATCTACCACGCAACGCACGGCGGCGAATGGCACACGGCGCATGATGGTCTGCCGATCAGCCATGCCCAAGCTGAAAAACCGCTGGATCATTGGCAGGGCAATCCCGCAGACAGCCGATGCGTGGATACCATCTACACCGCCCGCAGCGGCGATCTCGCCATCCATTGGCCCGATCGCGCCCTGTCGTTGACCATCACGCCTTGCGAAGGTCTGCCCTTTACCGCAGTCTATACCCCCAAAAATGCCGATTTTTTCTGTGTGGAGCCGGTCAGCCACGCCACCAATGCCATCAACCGGGCACCTGATGAATTGCGCTGGTTGGAACCGGATCAGGACATGACGGTCTGGGTTGATTATCGCGCCGCACAGATAATTTAAGTTCAAAATTTGCACAAATATTTGCATCGTGGTATTTTTTATGTAATCTGCTCCCTAAAGGCATATAAGCCAATAAAGGATGAGGACACAGGCACCATGCCACCGAGTTTCGCCCCCTATCTGCGCGTCATTTCCTCTATTTTGCTTGGCTTGCCCCTGCCCATTGCCGCCAATGCGCAGCCCACCGATCTGCCGCTCACCGCCGCAACCACCGATAAATTCCCCGATGGCGTAAAAGTCGCCAACACCACCCAAGGTAAACTCTACACCAACGCCGCTGGGCAAGTGCTCTATGGCCTTGATATGCGGGTGTTGATCCGTTTTGCCGCCAATCCTGCGCTCTATTGCCAGGCTGAATGCGCCAAAAATTGGCAACCGCTGTTGGCCGCCAAAGATGCCAAGCCCAATATCGCCTATCCCATGGGTTTTGGCGCACGCCGCTCTGCGCCCCTGCCGGGCTACTATCCACAACCCGAAAAAGCCCCCGATTGGACGATCGTCGCCGGGCCGCAAGGGCCGCAGTGGGTCTATAAGGGCTGGCATATGGTCTTTGTCCATCGCGGTGATGCGGCGGGGAAAATTGCCCATGATGGCGCGGAAAATCAGGCTTGGAACACGTTAAAATACCTGCCTCTCGCGCCCAAATTCACCGCCCCATCGGGGGTGCAAGCGGCGCTGTTTGCTGGGCAATATGCGCTGGTTGATCGGCTGGGCCATCCGTTGTTTACCGGCGATTGTGCGCCCGCCAATTGTGCGGTTTGGCCCGCTTTTCCGGCGGCTATGGCCTCAGCGGCCATGGGTGATTGGAGCATTGGCCAAGATGGTGATCGGGCGCAATGGCTCTATCGCGGCAAAAAAATCTATGTTCTGCAAAATGGCGATCCGGCCAAATTGCCCGCAAAAGCCACGCTGATACGGCCTTAAATGAGGATATGGACATGACCCTACCCAGCCGCACCGCCCGCATTTCGGCCATCGCCGCCCTATCGGTCGTCGCCTTTGGGCTGATCCTTGCCCCTCAAAAACCCCTCGAAACCGCCGCAATCTCGGCCCCCAGCAAGGTAGCGAAATTCCCTGCGCCACCTGCGGGCGGCACAATGGGTTTTGTCGTTTCCGCCTTCGATCTGCCGATCAGCTTTGACAAAGCTGCCTGTCCGCATGGCACCTCGCCCAAAATGCGCGAAGCCTATCTGGCTACCCAAACCGAAGAAGAACGCAAAAGGTTGAAACAGAGCGAAAATGAAGCCGAATTTAACCGCAAATGGCAAGCCACCGCCTTTGGCCCCAATGGCACCAATGTCTGTTCGCAACCCGAAGCATTCCAACATCCCATCAATCTCGCGGTCGAAGGCCCGCTTAGCTATGGCCTCAATCTGGATGGCAGTATGGGGGCCAAAGCCAAGGATAAAGACAATTGCGACCACGCCAATTTCCAATCCCCCACTGGCGAACAAGGTATTGATAATCAAGAATATCGGGCAATGGGCTGCACATTGGAATGGCGCGGGGTGGATGGCCAATCCAGCGATGGCCAAGTGGGCTTGCGCCAATTTCACAGTTCGGGTGAATGGACCCAAGTGATCTTGCTCAAAGGCGTCGATAGCCTGATCCGCGATGACGCTGTCGAGGTGATTTACGCCAATACCGCAGACCGTCCCCAGCTCGACAGCAATGGCAAATTTCTGCGCGGTATGAGCTTTGCCATCAGCGACACCATGCCCCGCCACCGCAATGTGCTGCATGGCCGGATCATCAATGGCGTGTTGACCACCGCCCCCAGTGACATCAAACTGACCCAAACATGGGGCCAAGGGGGCGCACGCGACATTCGCGGCAACCGCAGCGCCTATCATTATGTCAAGGGACGTTTGCGGCTGAAATTCGAAGCGGATCGAACTTTGCGCGGCTTTGTCGGCGGTTATCGTCCGGTGTTTGACGTTATCATCAGTCCAGCATTGGGCGGAGCCGGTTCGGCAGTAGTCGCTGGGATAGATTGCGCATCCAATTTGGCCACGTTGAAAAAATACGCCGATGGCATCCGCGATCCGAAGACCGGCCAATGCACCGGCGTGTCCAGCGCGATGAAAATCGTCGCGGTTCCGGCCTTTGTCAATGATCTGCCACAATATACCAAGGTGGCCGCGAAATGAAAATGTTCCAAAGAAACGCAATGATAAGTTTGGCGATCAGCGCGGTATTTATGGTGGCCGTATGGGGCAGTTATGGCGCATTTTCCGGCAAAGCCCGCGCCGCAGAACAAGCGCAAATCGCGCAACCAACTGCCCAAATCACGGCAATGCGCCGCCTGTCGGAATCGCAATACCGCAACAGCATCGCCGACATATTTGGCCCCGACATCAGCGTTGCTGGGCGATTTGAACCGATCGTCCGCCCCGCGCA
>JBEAOQ010000098.1:0-4129 GCA_041164845.1 Pseudomonadota bacterium
CGGGGGTGTTGGTTGGCGCAGCCCGCTGGGTTGAGGGCACGATGTTGGGTTCGGTGGCGACGATTGTTGCGGTGATCGCGGTGGCTTCGGTGGGTTTTATGATGCTGACCGGACGGATGAATTGGCGGCATGGTGCGGTGGTGATTTTGGGCTGTTTCATCCTGTTTGGCGCGGCCAGCATTGTCGCAGGAATTCGTTCTGCGGCTTTAGGAGGCTAGGTGATGGGGGAGGATAGGTGATGGCGCAAAATCTGCCGAATATGCTTCACCGTGAAACCGTGTTTGTTGCGCTGACCCGCCCGCAGATGTTTGCCGGTGTGACCTATAGTTTTTTTATCCTCAATGGCATTGTCGCAGCAGAGCTGTTTCTGATCTTCAAAAGCTTTTGGGCGATTGGCGCGGCGCTGGTGTTGCATCTGGTGGGGATGCTGCTCTGTTTGCGCGAACCGCGCTTTTTTGATCTGTGGATTGCGCGGGTCAGCCGCTGTCCGCGTGTGCCCAACCATAAATTGTGGCAATGCAACTCTTACCGCCCATAACCAGCGATCCGCGTGTGATGGCACGGGAAAAACCGGTGGGCATCCATTTGCCCTATGCGCGGCATGTCGATTCCACCACATTGATTACCCGCGACGGTATGTTGATGCAGTCTATCAAGCTGGACGGATTGCTGTTTGAAACGGCGGATACCGATGAGCTAAATTACCGCGCCCAGCTGCGCGATGCTGTGTTACAGAGCATCGCCTCATCGCGGTTTGCGGTCTATCATCATGTCGTGCGGCGCAAGGCAGAGGTAGCCTTAGAGGCGCATTATCCGGATCCGTTTTCAAAACTGGTGGATGCACGCTGGCGCGAGCGGCTGGCGGCGCGGCAGATGTATGTCAATGATCTGTTCCTGACGGTGGTGCGCCGGCCTTTGGCTGGGCGGATCGGGCTGTTGGATTGGTTTGGCGGATTGTTCCGGCGCGGGGCCACCGAAACAGCGGCAGCGATGGCGGGCGAACGTCGGGCATTGGACAATGCGGTGCAGGCGATCATGGCCTCTTTGGGCAATTATGCCCCGCGATTATTGGGGATTCAGGCGGTTGAGGGCGGCTATCGTTCCGAACCTGCGGAATTTTTGTCCTGTGTGCTGAATGGTCAGATGCGCCCCGTGGAATTGCCGCATGGTGATTTGGGGCACCATATTCCTGACCGCCGGATCAGTTTTGGGCAGGAGGCTTTCGAGCTGGGAGCGACGGGCGATCAGAACTCGGGCATGGGGGGGCGCCAATTTGGGGCAATCGTCTCGATCAAGGATTACCCCGCGCAAACCATGCCGGGTATGTTTGATGAACTCTATCGGATGCCGTTTGAGATGACGGTGAGCCAGTCCTTTGCCTTTGCCGAGCGGGGCGATGCTTTGGGGCGGATGAATCTGGCTTTGCGGCGGATGCGTTCGGCGGAGGACGAAGCTGTGTCGCTGCGCCAAGAATTGACCGAGGCCAAGGACGGTGTGGCGGCGGGCCGTGCGGGATTTGGCGAACATCACACGACAATTGCGGTGCGCGCCGATACGCTGGCTTTGGTAGATGCGCAGGTGGCTGAGGTTACAGCGGCGCTGGCGGATTTGGGGATTGTTGGCGTGCGCGAGGATATTGCGCTGGAACCGGCATTTTGGGCGCAGTTTCCGGGGAATTTCAAATATATTGCCCGCAAAGGGCTGGTGTCATCCGCCAATTTCGCGGGGCTGGCCAGTCTGCATAATTTCCCCGTGGGGCGGGTGCGTGGCAATCATTGGGGTGAGGCGGTAACCCTGTTTGAAACCACCGCTGCTGGGCCGTATTTTTTCAATTTTCACCAGAATGATCTGGGCAATTTCACTGTCATTGGCCCATCGGGTTCGGGCAAGACGGTGGTGCTCAATTTCTTGCTGGCGCAGGCACGCAAATTTGCCCCGCGCATCGTGTTTTTCGACAAGGATCGCGGGGCTGAGCTGTTTATTCGGGCGATAGGCGGGCAATATGACCGGCTTTATGCGGGGGCACCATCGGGGCTGAATCCGCTGCAAATCGAAGACAGCCCCGAAAATCGGCAATTTTTGACCGAGTGGTTGGGGATGCTCGCAGGCGGAGTGGATGCGGCGGAAGCCGAGCTGATTAAGGATGCTATCGCCGCCAATTTTGCCCAACCCCCAATCCGCCGCCGCTTGCGCTATTTGGTCGAATTGTTTCGCGGCCATGCGCGGCCCCATGCTGGTGACCTCTATGCGCGGATGCGCAGCTGGTGGGGGGATGGCGAACGCGCTTGGCTGTTTGATAATGCCGAGGATTTAACCGATCTAAGCGCCGCGACGGTGGGCTTTGATATGACCGCCATTCTGGATGATCCCACGGTGCGCACCCCGGCGATGCTGTATATTTTTCACCGCGTGGAACAAAGGCTGGATGGCACGCCGGCGATTATTGTGGTCGATGAAGGCTGGAAGGCGCTGGATGATGATGTCTTTGTCCGCCGGATCAAGGACTGGGAAAAAACCATCCGCAAACGCAATGGCATCGTCGGTTTTGCCACCCAAAGTGCGCAGGATGCACTGGAAAGCCGGATAGCATCGGCCATTATCGAACAGGCTGCCACCCAGATTTTCATGATAAACCCCAAAGCGCGGGCCGAGGATTATATTGATGGTTTTGGGCTGACCCCGCATGAATTTGAACTGGTGCGCACTCTGCCCGATAATTCGCATTGTTTTTTGATCAAACATGGCAACCACAGCACCATTGCCCGGCTTAATCTGACCGGTGAAAAGGATATTCTCACCATTCTGTCTGGCCGCGAAGCATCGGTGCGTATTCTGGATGATCTGATGGCCGATACCGGACACGCCCCAGCGGGCTGGATCGACAGATTGCTGGAGCGCGTGTGATGGCCTGTCCCAGCGTCACCAGCGGCAATCAGTTTTTGGCCAGCACATTGGCGCATCTGGATTGTCAGGCACAAGTGATCGGCGCTTATGGCTATGGGGCGCTGTCTGATCCTGCATCCTCGGTATCTTTGGCCTTAAACAGTTTGTTGGTGATTTTCATTGCGCTGTTTGGGGTGCGGTTGTTGCTGGGTTATTCGCTTGCGGGGCGCGATGGGCTGAATGCGGCGTTGAAACTGGGAATTGTTTTGAGCTTGGCCACCAGCTGGCCTGCTTGGCGGGTGCTGGGCTATGATGTGGTCTTAAACGCGCCAGCGCAGGTCGGGCGGCTGATTGGGGTTTCGTCGGGCTTGGCCAGTTCGTCGGAGGCGGTGCAGGGTCGGTTGCAAAATTTGGACGATGGCGTGGTGGCGATCACCAGCTTTGGCTCTGGCCGCTTAACTGGCGCGGTGGCGGGCGGCGGCGATGTCGGCAACAGTTTGCAGGGCGTGGCGCTGGCCGATGAAACGGGATTTGGCTGGGGGCGGGTGTTGATCCTATCGGCCAATATCGGTGGCTATGCGATCACCCGGCTGTCGGCGGGGATTTTGCTGGCAATTGCGCCTTTGATGGCTGGGCTGCTGCTGTTTTCGGGCACATTGGGGCTGTTTATCGGCTGGCTGCGTGGCTTGGTGTTTTGCGCTTTAAGCGCACTGATCTTGGGCCTGTTTCAAACAGTCGAATTGGCACTGATGGAGCCGTGGATTACCGATTTTCTGGCGCGGCGTGATGGCAAGTTGTTGGTGCCGCAAGCACCGACTGAGCTGATGATATTTGGCTTGGGCTTTTGTGCTTTGACTATCGGCGCGTTGTTTTTGGCGGCGCGGATTGCCTTTTATCCGCATCCGGCAGCGGCGCATATGATGCGGCTGAATGCGTCCGATTTGGCCCCTGAACCGCAGAATTGGGGCGCAACGAGGGTGGGGGTCGCACCAAATTCCCCCGCGCCGTCACGGGCCTTTGCTATCGCCGGTGCGGTGAGCCAACAGATGCGTTATGAAACGATACGCGCCGATGCTGGGCCAAGCCGCAGTGCCGCCCCCGCCGATTTGGCCCGCACCCGCATGGATACTTTGGCGGGCATCAGCGCGCCGCGTGATAATGAAGATGTGCTGGGCAGCAGTTTCCGCCGCACCCGTGGGCGGGTCAGCGCATCGGGCGTCAAAAGAGATCAAACCCTATGATTGAC
>JBEAOQ010000099.1:0-3387 GCA_041164845.1 Pseudomonadota bacterium
GCGCAATATCATGGGGCTTTAACCCTACACCAAATTGATCTTCCATCCCTCAAGCTGCTTCTTTCTCCACCCATTCCGGAAAGAAGCACGGTTCGCGCGATGACCAGCCCGGCGCGGTGGCAGCGGCTTCGCTGATCGATTGCAGCAATCCTTTGCGGCGTTCGGGGCGGATTTGCGGCAGGGCCGATGCAGCGCAAAATGCCGCTGGCAGCCAAGGGCGCACTTCCGCACTCAACAACCGCTCATACAAAAAGCGAAAGGCGGAAAAGCTGCTCAACCTCTCCTGCGCCAAATCAAAGGCGGTCAGGCGAATCAGTTTGCCCATAAAGGGTTCGAGTACTTCAAAGCTGGTTTCAGCGGGCATTTCGCGGCGCAAACTCTTCAGCTCTTGATAGACCACATATTGGCTGCGAATCGATGCGCTTTCATCGGCATCCCGCGCCCACAGCTTGAAAGCATCCTGACGGCCCAGCCCGACATCCAGACTGCGCTTGATATACCGCTGTTCACAAGGGGTAAAACTGGCGAATTCCCGCAGTTCTGCAATCGCCAGCGATGCCAATCCGTTGGTGGACATAAAGTGTTCCCTCAAGGAGGCCCAAACAGCCTCTCATCAGAGAAAAACAGATTTGCCCTAAAAAGCAGTTAACTATGTCCCTTAGTGCTTAAATTAAACCCGCCAAGGGGCTGGAAGGATCGGCATATTTGCGCGTCGCCATCCGTCCTGACAGATAGGCATCACGCCCCGCCTCCACTGCCAATTTCATGGCGCGGGCCATGCGCAGCGGGTCTTTCGCCTCGGCAATTGCGGTGTTCATCAACACCCCATCACAGCCCAACTCCATCGCAACTGCCGCATCCGAAGCCGTGCCGACACCAGCATCGACCAACACTGGCACCTTGGCTCCCTCGACAATCAATCGAATCGTCACGCGGTTTTGAATCCCCAACCCCGACCCAATCGGCGCGCCCAGCGGCATTACCGCCACCGCCCCCGCTTCTTCGAGTTGTTTGGCGGCAATCGGATCATCCACACAATAAACCATCGGCAGAAAGCCTTCTTTGGCCAAAATTTCCGTGGCTTTCAGCGTTTCGCGCATATCGGGGTAGAGGGTGCGGGCCTCGCCCAGCACTTCCAATTTCACCAAATCCCAACCGCCAGCTTCCCGCGCCAAGCGCAGCGTGCGAATCGCATCACCGGCGGTGAAACATCCAGCGGTATTGGGCAGATAGGTGATTTTTTTCGGGTCGATAAAATCACTCAGCATCGGCGCTTTCGGATCGGATATATTCACCCGCCGCACCGCCACCGTAACAATTTCCGCCCCCGAAGCCGCCACCGCCGCCGCATTCTGGGCGAAATCCTTGTATTTTCCGGTGCCAACAATCAGGCGGGAATGGAATGTCCGGCCTGCCACGCTCCAGCTATCGTCATTCACTTGCATTCCCCTAACCACCGCCGACAAAATGAACAATTTCCAAGACATCGCCATCCGCCAGCACCACATCCGCCAGCGTGGATCGCGGCGCAATCACCGCATTATGCTCGACCGCCACCTTGGCCGGATTTAATTCCAGCGCCAGCACCAGATCGGTAATGCTTGACCCAGCGGCAATCCGGCGCGGTTCGCCATTTACGGTCAGGTTGATGTCCATGCTCATGTCCGTGCCATTAAGCGGCAAAAGCACCAGCGGCAATAAATTAGTGGCTATATATTTAGTGAGAATGCCGCAAATTGCGCAAATGCGCCGAAGCCAGCAGCGCCACGCCGATAATGGTCAAGACCGCCTCCAGCGGGCCATGCACCACTATCAATGCCGCCCCCATCAGCGACAGCCCCAACACCCCCACCAGTAAAATACCAAAACGCCGATGCCGCAAAGCACCAAAGCCCAATGTGACCGCGCCAATTACCAACGCCAAGGCCAGGCCAATTTCATGGATAGCCGGATTCAACAAGACTCCACCGCCCAATCCCAACAGCATCACCAAACACAACCCCGCCAGACAATGCACCGCGCAGAGGCCGGACAGCACCACGCCCATACGGTCTAATCGCAGATGATTCGCAAGGGAGGAGAATGGTATCATCCCATTCTGTTATGATATGTTGTAACATGATGCAAGCCTTTCGGTAACGGATGCCCTTATGTCTCACTCAAGGCACTTGCGAAAATCTGCACAGAATTGCAGTGACGTGATGGGAACTGCCCAATACTCCCCAGATGGATAAAATTAATGTCGCAAACTCGCACCAGCACCAATTCTCGCCCGCAACCCCTAGCCCGCTGGCTGCTGATTGTCGCAGGCTTGGTCATTGTTACAATTGTGGTTGGCGGCATTACCCGTTTGACCGAATCGGGCCTGTCGATCACCCAATGGAAGCCGCTGAGTGGCATATTGCCGCCATTAAGCGAGGCGGCTTGGGCCAATGAATTCGCCCATTATCGTGCAATTGACCAATATGCCGCCATTCATTCGGGTATGAGCATGGCGCAATTCAAGGGGATTTTCATTTGGGAATATCTCCACCGGATTTTGGGCCGTTTGGTGGGTATGGCTATCGCTCTGCCGCTGGTTTGGTTTTGGCTGTGCCGCGCAATTCCGACGGGCTATCATCTGCGGCTACTGGCTCTTCTGGCTTTGGTGGGTTTACAAGGGGCACTGGGCTGGTTGATGGTGCGATCGGGGCTGCAACATGGGATGATTGCCGTGGCGCCTCTGTGGTTGGCGGCGCATCTGCTTACCGCGCTGTTTACTCTGTCTGGCCTGATCTGGACCGCGCTTGACCTGATATATTTGGCAAAACACCCCAATGCTCGGCCAGCGCGATTAACCCCATTTACCGCGCTTATTGGTGCAATTTTGGCGCTGCAATTGGCTTACGGCGCATTGATGGCAGGTCTGCGGGCGGGGCATGTCAGCGACAGCTGGCCGCTGATGAATGGCAGATTCTATCCTGGCCCCACACAATTGGGTCGCGGAATGCTGGATAATCTCACCGCCGATCCGGCGATTGTCCATTTTATCCATCGCTGGCTGGCATGGATTTTGGTTTTTGGCCTGATAATATTGGCCCGTCGGGTGAAAAACATCCATCAGCGCCCGATATCCATTGCTATTCATTGTCTATTTGGGGTGCAAATTCTATTAGGTATTGCCACGATAATCAGTGGGGTGGCAATATGGTTGGCTGTGCTGCACCAACTGATTGGCGCTTTGCTGGTCGCAACATGTGCTTGGGCTTGCCATAGCTTAGGACGTCGAAATTGAGTCACTCCTCTCTCTCTCGTGGCGCATGGGCCAGCTTGGCTTGGCTGGCATTGGGCGTTGTGACCCAAGCGCACGCCGCCCCAGCTGACGCAAACACGCCTGAATCAGAGACA
>JBEAOQ010000100.1:0-3858 GCA_041164845.1 Pseudomonadota bacterium
CACCAGTCAGCGCATCAATCGCCGCATCCATATCGCGGTGTTCGATCCGCAAAATTTCCAGACGCTTGCGCATTTCGTCTTCGCTCAATGAATTTTGTCCAAGCTCACGCCAGACCCCCTGTCGTATGTTGCGGTCAATTTACCGCAAATTTTAAAATTTCGCTACGCAAACTATGCGGAATATGTTTCTCTGACAATCGCGCTCATGCAGAATACACCGAGTCGGTATTTTTGTTGGGCGTGAAGGGCTGATTAGCCTGATACGCATTAAGAGGTTGTTTATAAGAGTTCGGTCATATTTTGCATCCTATCCTCAAACGGCAAAGGAGTATTGCCCATGGAATCGTCGCATATCAGCGCCTTGCAACATAAGCATGCAGGAATTGACCGGCTTATCCACGAGGAACTGACCCGACCGATGCCCAACCCTTCCACGGTGCAAGGGTTAAAACGCCGCAAGCTGCGGATAAAAGACGAGTTGCTGCATACGTAAACAGGTCAATTTGGCGCTGATTATCGGCGGGGCATTTGGCAAAATCTGTGGGTTAGGCTATTGCTGTCGAACCTAACCGCGATTGATCCTGACCCATGACATCATCTGTGACCTCTGCCCGCCAGATTCTGACCCGCCTGCATGAGGTGATGGCGTCGCGTGCCCATGCGCAGGCCAAGCTGAATAATGTGGTCGAGGTAATCGGCGAGAGTTTGAACAGTGAGGTCTGCTCGATCTATCTGCTGCGTGAGGGGATGTTGGAGCTGTTCGCCACGCGGGGGCTGGCCCAAGAGGCGGTGCACGTGACGCGAATGGCGCTGGGCGAAGGTTTGGTCGGGACGATTGGCGGCAATGTCGAAACGCTGAATCTGGCCGAGGCCACGGCCCATCCTGATTTCTCCTATCGCCCGGAAACCGGTGAGGATAAATTCCATTCCTTTGCCGGTGTGCCGATTGTCCGGCGTGAGCGGGCGGTGGGGGTGCTGTGTGTGCAACATGCCGATCCGCGCCGCTATGCCGATGAGGAGATTGAGGCGCTGCAAACCGTGGCGATGGTGCTGTCGGAATTGATCGCCAATGCCGATTTGGTCGATGAGGTGGCATCGCAAGGCCTGTCGCCGCAGATGACCGGCCCCCAGCGGATGAGCGGGCTGACGCTGGTAAAAGGGCTGGCCAGTGGGGTGGCGGTGTTTCACCAGCCGCGCATCACCATTGAACATGTGGTGGCCGAAGATACCGAGGCGGAATTGCAACGGGTCTATTTGGCCTTTGATAAAATGCGCGATTCGATTGACCGCATGGCCAGCCAAGCCGAATTTGGCGTCGGCGGTGAACATGAAGAGGTGCTCGAAACCTATAAGATGTTCGCCTATGACGAAGGCTGGGCGCGGCGGATTAAGGATGCAATTAATTCAGGCCTGACCGCCGAAGCGGCGATTGAGCGGGTGCAGCAACATACACGGATGCGGATGCGGCAGATTGATGATCCACTGCTGGCCGACCGGATGCATGATCTGGAAGATTTGGCCAATCGGCTGTTGCGGATTGTTTCGGGCCAGCTGGGGACGGCGGCCAGCATGGGTTTGCGCCATGATTCAATCTTGATTGCCCGCAATTTGGGCCCGGCGGAATTGCTGGAATATGACAAGCGGCGGTTGAAAGGGGTGATTCTGGAGGAAGGATCGCTGACCGCGCATGTGGTGATTGTGGCGCGGGCGATGGGGATTCCGGTGTTGGGCCGTGTGCGCGGTTTGCGCGGGATGCTGCGTGAGGGTGATTTGCTCTTGCTGGATGCCGATCAGGCAACCGCCACCCTGCGGCCCGGGGCGGCGGTGGTTGAGGCGTTTGAAGCGCGCTTTGCCAAGAGCAAACAGCGCCTAGCGACCTATGCCGCGCTGCGCGATGTTGAGCCTTGTACCAAGGATGGCACGCGGATTACGGTGATGATGAATGCCGGTCTGCGTGAGGATATGCCCAATTTAAGCCTGACCGGCGCCGATGGGGTGGGGCTGTTTCGCACCGAATTTCAGTTTTTGGTCTCGGCGACTTTGCCGTCGCGTGAGCGGCAGACGCGGCTCTATCGCGATGTGATAGATGCGGCAGCGGGCAAGCCAGTGGTGTTTCGCACCGTGGATATTGGCGGCGATAAGGTCTTGCCCTATTTGCGACATGATGAGGGCGAGGGCGAAGAAAATCCGGCGATGGGCTGGCGGGCGTTGCGCGTGGCGCTGGAACGGCCGGCATTAATGAAAGTGCAGGCGCGGGCTTTGCTGGAAGCGGCAGCGGGGCGGACGTTGAATGTGATGTTCCCGATGGTGGCCGAGCCGTGGGAATTTGACGCGGCCAAGGCGGTGTTTGAGGGGCAGATGGCGTGGCTGCGCAGCCAGAAAAAAACGGCTCCCGATGCGATCCGCTATGGGGCGATGTTAGAGGTTCCAGCTTTGGCGGAAATGCTGGATATTTTGCTGCCCAATCTGCAATTTCTGTCGATTGGCACCAATGATTTAACCCAATTTCTGTTTGCGGCTGATCGCGCCAATCCGAAATTGGCTGAACGCTATGATTGGCTAAGCCCAGCGATTTTGCGGTTTTTGCAGCGGATTGTGTCGGCTTGCGCGCAGCATGGGGTGGATTTGACCCTGTGTGGGGAAATGGGCGGACGTCCGGTTGAGGCTTTGGCGCTGATGGGGTTGGGGATCCATCGCCTGTCGATCACACCGGCATCGGTCGGGCCGTTGAAAGAGCTGATTCGCAAGGTGGATTTGCCGCTATTGGCGGCGGCGATGCAGGGCTGGCTGGCGCGGCCACCGGCGAATTTGCGTGCCGAATTGGTTGGATGGGCGGAAGCGCAGGGGATTAGTTTCGATTAGAGCGGGCAGCGTTAAATCTGAAGCAGACTGCCCGCTCTATGTTCTTGTTGTCGCATCGGTATTAGCTGAAAACCGGTTCCCACTTTTCAGCACGATGCTCTAATTTGCCGCCAACAAATGCGACACTGCCTTGCGCCAATCGGCCAATTTTTGCACCCGTGTCGCGCTGTCCATCTGCGGGATAAAGCGCATGGCCGGGCGGGGTTGGGATTGGAGCGCGGCAAGATCGGGCCAAATGCCCATAGTTAAACCTGCCAGATAGGCCGCACCCAGCGCGGTAGCCTCATAATTATCGGGGCGTTCCACCGGCATATCCAGCATATCGGCCAAAAATTGCGCGAACCAATCATTACTTGCCATGCCGCCGTCGATTTGCATCATTTTGCGCGGGGTTATCTCCCCACCACCAATTGCCTCAACCAGATCGCAAGTTTGATAGGCAATCGCTTCCAATGCGGCGCGGGCGATATGGGCGGGGGTGGTATCCAGCGACATGCCGGTGATGGATGCGCGGACATCGCTGCGCCAATGCGGCGCGCCCAGCCCGACAAAGGCAGGAATGAAATGCACGCCATGATTCTCGGCGACCGATGCCGCCATGCGGGCCGAATCTGCGGCGCTGGCGATCAGGCCCATGCTATCACGCAGCCATTTGATCGCGGCTCCGGCGATGAAAATGGATCCTTCCATCGCATAAATGCGCTGGCCCGCGATGTTATAACCGATGGTGGTCAGCAGATTGTGATCGGACAAGATCATATCTGGGCCGATATTGGCCAGTGCGAAACAGCCGGTGCCATAGGTTGATTTGATGTCGCCTGCCGCGAAACACCGCTGGCCAATCAGCGCCGCTTGCTGGTCGCCCGCCATGCCGCCAATAGGAATTGCGCGGCCGGTGATCGCGGGATCGGTATGGCCGAAAATATGGGTATTGGGGTGGACTGTGGGCAGAATTGCGGCGGGGATTTGGAACAGCCGCAGCAGATCGTCATCCCA
>JBEAOQ010000101.1:0-13959 GCA_041164845.1 Pseudomonadota bacterium
TCACTGGAATGGCCGACTCTGGATCAACTTCACTGTCGTCAGAACCGCTTTAGACTGTTCTCGTGATCGACACCCGATCAGATTTGTTCTTTCTGTCGGGGATGAGGTATGGCGGTTTACCTCATCCCCCACGCAGCGCCTGGATCACCGCAACCTCATCTTGTTCGGTCAGAGGATGCGCCAGATCAAAGCTCTGGTAGCCGTTGATAAAGCAGCGCATATTCGCCCGAAAATGATCCTGTTCGTCGATGACCCGAAACCTCAAACCGGGATAGCGCGCATCAAGATCGGCAAATAACGCGCCAAGCGTGCCGCCCTTGGCCTCAACCTCGGCATCACCGGTATAAGATAGCAAAGCCCCCGGTATCAGCACTTTCATGGCAAAACGGCGCTTTCGACCGCGTAAATATGCGGCAGATGTTCGGCCATTGCCGACCAATTCTCGCCCTCATCCGCGCTGGCCCATAAGGCACCGCTGGTGGTGCCAAAATATAGCCCGACCGGATCGTGGCTGTCCGCACACATCGCCTGCCGTTTGACTGTCCACCATGCCCCGGCTTGCGGCATACCCTTATCCAAACGCTGCCAGCTTAATCCGCCATCGTGCGTCCCATAGGCGGCGGGCTTGCCCTCAGGACTGGTGCGCGGCCAGACCTCTGTTCCATCCATCGGGAAGGTCCATGCCATATCGGCATCGCGCGGATGCACCACCATCGGAAAGCCGATGTCGCCAATCTCCGGCGGCATGGTCTTGCCGATTCGCTGCCACTCGCGCGATGGCCGATCAATCCGGTAAATGCCGCAGTGATTTTGTTGATATAGCCGGTCGGGATTGGACGGACACAGGCGGACACAATGCGGATCGTGGAATTCGATGTGGGATGGGTCAAGGCCACCGACCACCTCCATCCCATCGACCAGCGGTGCCCAGCTTGCCCCGGCATCGCGCGATTCATGGACCCCGCCGCTCGACATGCCGAGATAGAGGTGGTTTGCATCGCGCGGATCAACGATCACCGAATGCAGCTTGGGTCCGTCGGGGGTGCCATCCTGCTCGCTGCCCATCCAGGCGCGATAGATTGGGTCATCATTCAGCCCCGCCACGCCCTGCCAGTTAATCCCGCCATCGTCGCTGCGAAACAACCCGTGTGGCGATGTGCCGACATACCAGACACCCGGCTTGCTGGCATGACCGGGAGTGAGCCAGAAACTGTGATCGACCACCCGGCCTGTCTCGCCTGCGGTAGCTTTGGCAAAGGCCGGAGGGGTTTTCGCCTCGCTCCAGCTTCTCCCGAAATCCAATGAGCGAAAAATCGTCGGGCCAAGATGGCCGGTTTTGGCGGCGGCCAGCAGAGTTCTGCCATCGCGTGGATCAAGCACCATGTGGTGAATGATATGACCAAAGAAATGCGGCCCCTCGCAACGCCATGCGCGCCGCGCAGCATCGCTGCGATAAATCCATGCGCCCTTGCGGGTGGCAACGAAGACCAGCGTTTGACTCGTCACGAGGCTTTCCTTTCGCGTTATCCCGCGATGTTACGGCCTATTGAAAAGCGTCTCAAGTGTTTTGGGGTGGCGCGGACGCTTAATCTTTATGTGCGGCATAGAGCGGACATTTTTACACGATGCTTAGACCATTCCCCGATCAGGGAATCGTTTTTCGATAAGGACTGATCGGGAAAGAATGGTCTATACATATATTTAGACCCTTTCTAATCCGATCAGAAAGAGCAAATCTGATCGGGAAAGGGTCTAAGTCGAAATATCGAGTGGCGGTTCGATTTCCGCTAGCGCCTTTACATGCTCAACCATCATTGGAAAGCTCCACCCGCCCGATATTTTAATCCGAAAGGTAAACAGCAAGAACGGATGCGCGCCAGCGGCGAACATACCGGCAAAGTCACGCTCAAGCAATTGGCGATGCTCCTCTGGGTTCAGCGAATAATCGGCCAAAAATGGTTCCGGCGTGGCCATATAAATCGCGGCTTTTGCGTCATCGCGGGCCACTTCCCACAGCACCTTGTTCACGGCATAGCGGCTCATAGCTGTTCTCCATTCAACTGATCCTCGGTCCATTCCAGCAGCGTCATCAGCGGCTGCGATTTGGACGGCACATAATCATGCCACGAAAAAGGCGCACCTTTGGCCACGCCATAGGCAAAGACGAAGCCCAGAAATCCCGGCGTATTATTGCCCTGCGCGTAAGTTTCCTCCCATGATGAATGGGCCACGATTTTGTCCACATCATTGGCCAACATGGCATCATTGATCGTTCGATCCCATTCGCTTTCGGGGCGCTGGGTGTGGCGCAACATGTATGGGCCGCCAACGCCATTGGTCATGTGCCCGGTGCAAATCACCGCAACGCGCATGGGTTCGGCCCATTCCTCGATAATCTGACGAACAATAGTGCCAATCTTGAGATAGCGCCGCGCAGGCGGCACCGGCGGAGCAAGGAAATTAAGGAAGATTGGCACAATCGGCAAATCCGCTTGGGGCCGCATAAAGTTTAGTGGCACCGAAAAGGCGTGATCGACGATGAACTCATCCGAATAGGCAAAATCGACCTCATATTCGAAGCCTTGGGTCAGTATATACCGCGCCAATCGCCCTTCTATCGGCGCATCATAGGTATCCAGCCGCCAATCACGTTGTTCATAGCCCGGCGGCCCCTTAATCCGCTCTGCCTTGCCGATCAGAAACGGAGGCATATTGTTGAAGAAGAACTGGCACAGATGATCGCTGCCTGCCATCACGATAACATCAGGCCGCGATTC
This sequence comes from Pseudomonadota bacterium, assembly GCA_041164845.1. GTDB lineage: Bacteria > Pseudomonadota > Alphaproteobacteria > Sphingomonadales > Sphingomonadaceae > Novosphingobium. The sequence continues at coordinate 2,778 of JBEAOQ010000101.1, forward strand.
CTCCAACCCGCGCCGCATTCGGGCAATGCCTTCAAGCAGGCGCAGCCCATCGGGCGATGCAGGATTAGGCCCACGTCCGATCCCCGGCAAAACCGGATCATGCGGAACCACGGAGAGGTGAACAAGTTTGGCCATCTTTGTCTTTCCTTTGGCAGCGGGCGAGACGGAAATACCCACTCGCCTAATGGATTGATTTTGACATTTGCATCCCTCTATCGGTTAGCTCATCAGCAATTGTCAGAAACGAACCACTAGCTGGCTTCATGCCCTTGATATGGCGGGCCACAGTCAATGGCTAATCCATCCATATGTTCTGGCCATATGGTCTGAATCGCCCCTCGTCGAATTGACGGTTGAGATAGCTGCTATCAGAAATACTGACTTGTGGTTGCGGGTTGGTGACCACAATATACGATGATGACTGACGAAATACCTACCACGCCCTTTCGGAACCCAACCGCTGGATCGGTTCAATTCGTGCCGCCTGCGGCCCGCTATACCCGCACCGCGATAGGGCTGCACTGGGCGATCGCTGTCTTGGTGCTGTCCACCATTCCGCTCGGCTTGTTCGGGGCATCTTCGGAGAGCACAGCCGCGCAGACCGCTACCGATATTCACAAAACCATCGGGATTCTAATCCTGACTTTGACCTTGGTGCGGGTCGGGTGGCGCTTAACGCATCGGCCACCGGCGCTGCCCGAAAAATATCCGCTCGCACTGCGCCGGATTGCACGGGCTACCCATGCTTTGTTCTATTTTCTCTTGCTTGTCTTACCGTTCAGCGGATGGTGGATGAGCTCGGCGGTTCCCATGCGTCACACCTTCGGCATTGGGGCGGTTGATATCCCCTTCTTGCCGGTACCACGCGGCTGGGCTTCGGCGGGGCCAGCCCATTTTGTCCACACCAATCTGGCATGGCTGATGATTGGCTTGGCCCTGTTGCACATTCTTGCCGCGCTCAAACATCATTTCATCGAAAAAGACGATGTGCTGATCCGAATGTTGCCGCGCCGAAGCATATTTCGCACCCATCCCCCCAAATAATGAGGTTATTATGTCTGATAAAACTGCATCCCCTGCGCCGGGCCGAGGCCCTCTGCCGCAAAAATTCCCGCATGAGCCAGAGCGCATTCGCAAAGCCGCCGAACTCATCGTGGCGATGCGTCGCGGCGAGATTGAGATTCACGGCGAAACCGGCTTTAGCGAAGATACGCGCCCGCGCAATCGGGATGAAGCGCAGCAGATCAGCGACTTGGTGATCGAATTATATGATCGTCCGGTGCTTGGCTGGAAATATTATATTGGCGCGATGATTCAACAGGCTCCGCTGCGCACACCAATCTACGACATCTGGGAAAGTCCCGCTGTTCTGCCACCAGAAGCGTCGCAACATCGTTGGATTGAGCCGGAATTGGCGTGCCGCGCCCTACGTGATTTCCCCGCAGGCGATAAGCCTTACAGCTATCAAGAGATCGCCGATGGCATGGAAATCGTCCCCGCCTTCGAAATCATCGGCCCGCGTTTCCGCTTCGACTCCGCCGCGCATATGCGGCAAGTGGTCAATGGCTATCGGATCAATCCGCGTTTTGATGGCTTGGCTGATGGCAATGCGTCCGGCGGCTATGTCGTTGGCACGCCGCGCAAGGATTGGCAGGAGCTTGATTTCCTGAAAATGCATGTAACGATGGATGCAGGTGATGAGCGGCTGGTGGATACGATTGGCGGTCACCCGCTGGTTGATCCCTTTATGTCGATGTTTCCGCTGGTCAACCAATTGCGCTGCGGCGAAGGGCTGAAAGCGGGAATGCTGTTGGCGACGCATTCTTATTCGGGCTTTATTCCAGTTCCGGCGGATACGAAAATTATCAGCACATTCAGCTATTTTGATCCGGTTGAGGCGGTCTTCGCAGGCGCGTAAAAAATCGGCCCATCGACGGATCTGTGCCAGCCGCATGGGTCCGTCCTTATGCATATCAATAGGCTGATATTAAGGGCATAAAGACAATCGGCCCGTGTAAAACAACTGCTTGCAGGTATCGATGCAGAGACTTACACAGCTGGCATAATGCGTTTGGACAAGCTCGATCTCAACCTGCTCATCGCTCTCGACGCCTTATTACAAGAGCGCGGCGTGTCGTTGGCGGCTGACCGGTTAAATCTCAGCCAATCGGCGGCCAGTGGCGCACTCGCAAGGCTGAGAGAATATTTCAAAGACGATTTGCTGGTGCTACAAGGGCGCAGCATGGCACTAACCCCTCGCGCCGAAAAACTGGTTGCGCCGGTCCGTGCTGTGCTGGAGCAAATCCGCGCCACCATCATGGTTGATGAGCCCTTCGATCCGGCCAGCTCTGATCGCACCCTGTCGATCATGGCGACCGATTATATTGTTGAAATTCTGTTGCGCCCGGTCATTGTTGCCTGTGCCACCGAAGCGCCGGGGGTGCGGTTCGAGCTGGTGCCGATCATCGAAAGTCCGGTCGAGGCACTGCAACGTGGGCGGGCTGATCTGTTGATTGGGATAGACAATGTCGTCTCAACCGAACATCCTAGCGAATTGCTCTATACCGAGGATTTTGTCATTGCCGGATGGCGCGACAATCCGCTGCTGATGGCGCCGATGACGCTTGATCTGTATGAGCAGCTTGGCCATGTTGCGGTCCGCTTTGGTCAGCAGACATCAAGCTATGAAGGAACCGCAACGCGCCTGCGGGCAATCGCCCGCCGCGTCGAAGTGGTTGCACCCAATTTCTCATCGCTCGGCGGGCTGATTGTTGGCACCAATCGCATCGCTACAATTCACCGTTTGCTGGCTTTGCGCATGGCCGAATATCTGCCGCTCAAACTGGTAGAACTGCCATTTGAAATGCCGCCAGTGCGCGAAAGCGCGCAATGGACATCGCGCAATGCCACTGATCCGGCGATTGCTTGGCTGGTCGAGCGTCTGAAGCAGACCGCTAGGCAGCTGCAATCTTCGGCCAGTGCCGGGCCGATTTTAGACGGTTAAAAAATCAACCAAAGCTGGCACCGCTGCCGCATCTTCGTTCAGAAAACTATGTGCCCCTTCAAACAAGCGCATGACCGAACCTTTGATCCCTTCGGCCATAATAATTTGCCCTGCTTCGGTGCCCAACCCATCATAGCGGCCACCGAATAAGGCAACGGGGACTTTGATCTGATCCAACCAATCGCGCGCATCATGGTCTTCGCGCGCTTCAAGCTGGCGGCGTGCGCCCATCGCCGCGTGGGGATCGGCGGAGTCAACCGCACCGCCGCGTTTTTTGCCTTGTTCAATCATCGCCCGCGCTTGGTCAGGATTGGCGGCCTGCCATTCCAATGACTTGCGCGAATCAAGCGACAGCATGGTCTTTGCGCGGGTCTCGGGGTCTTTGGTATGCAGGGCAAGCAGCGGATAGCCGTATGGCCCACCGGGATTGGCACAGGCCAGCACCATCCGGGTGATCCGTTCGGGATGCCGCCGGGCAAATTCCTGCGCCACCGAACCGCCAAAAGACACCCCCAGCACCGCTGCGCTAGGCCATCCGACCACGTCCATCAATGCCGCCGCATCATCGGCATAATCCATCATGCTGTAATGCTGGTCTGGCTTGCCCGACTGGCCCAACCCGCGCTGATCGTAGCGCAGCACGGTGAAATGATCGGACAGCCTATCGACAAAAGGCTGTTTGCGGCGCAGATCGGCATTGGTGCCGTTGATAAAGATCAATCGCGGACCAGAGCCAGCAATTTCATAATATATCTCAATATCACGGACTTGCGCAAAGGGCATATGGGAGCCTTTTCTTAAAAAATGAGAGATTAACCGGCCACAATCCGGCGCCGTGCAACCCACAGAAACGACGAAGCGGCCAAAGGCGCAAACAGCATCACCGCCAGCGCATAACGCAATGATTCCTCGCCATAGATCGGCGAAAGCGTGTCGCTGGCAATGCCGATCATCAACGGCCCGATGGCAAAGGCCAGCAGGTTTTGAACGATCAACATAATGGTAGAGGTCACACCGCGCATGGTCGCCGGCACCAGCGATACCGCCAGCGCAACACAAGGGCCAAGCCCGCTGGACAGCAGAAAATTCATAATCCCAATCGCCACCAGCACCACTGGCAAAGTCGGCGCAAATAGAAATGTCGCATAGGCTGGAACTGCCAGCGGCAGGGCGATCATCGGCACAATCAATCCGGCCCGGCGGTTGCCGCTGCGCTGAATCAATTTTGTCGCCAGCAAGCCGGAACGAATGCCGCCCGCAATACCGCCAAGCACCGCTGGCGGCCCGACCAATTTGCCGACATCGGCCAATTGCACCCCATGCGAGCGCAGCAGAAAGGCCGGCGACCACACCGGCAGACACGCCAGCGCCATGTTTGATGCGCCATAGCCCAGCGCCAGCCAGCTCATCCCTGGCAGCGCCCAGACCGCGCGAAGGGCATTCCACAGCCCGCCATCAGGTGCGGCTTGCGATATACCTGTCCCCAAACGCGGGGTCGGCCGCATCGTCAGGGCAATCAACACCACCAAGGCCAGCCCCGCCGCACCAAACAATTCAAACATCGTCCGCCAACCAAGCGAGGCGGCCAAAACCCCAGCCAATACCGAGCCGACCAAAATACCAATTCCCGAACTGGCCTGAAAGATCGACACCGAACGCGTCAGCTTTGGCCCCGGATAGAGGTCAGCTAGCAGCGACAGCGCAACCGGAAATACCGTGGCTTCGCCTATCCCAATCAACATCCGGGTCAGCGATAGCGAATAAAACCCATGGGCCAACCCCGTTGCCGCTGTCGCAGCTGACCACAGCGCCAGCCCCAAACACAGGATCAACCGGCGATTACCGCGATCCACCCAACGGGCGATGGCAATGGCCGCGATGAGGAAAAACAGCGAAAAAGCCAAACCGGAAATGATGCTGATTTCGGTGTCATTCAACAGCAATTCTTTGCGGATCGGTTCGACAACAATGCCCAGCAAAGCGCGATCAGCATAGTTAAACACATTGGCGAGCAACAGCAGGCCCAACGCATAAGCGGCAACCCAGCTGTTTTGTGGCCAGCTATTTTGCGGGGGGATCGCTTGATTTTCGGTCATGCTCATCGCTGTTCCTCTCTGTTCGATCACATTGCCGCCGCTCTGTTTATATACCCGCGTGTTGGGCTAAGCGTTTCAGCAACCAAGGCGTAATAATCTCGCGGATCACCCGGTCGGGGCCATAGCCACCGCCAAAGCCCATATGAACACCTTGCGGATTGATCCAAGCCTCTTTGGCGTCGCCGCGCTGAAGCAACAGCAGCTGATCGGCAATCGGCACTTGGCTGTCCTTGGCACCATTCATAACCAGCATTGGCGCACAGGGCCGATCAATCATATCATCCTGGAGCAGCGACATGCGCGGGCCATATTCCAGAAATTCGTCCAGCGTTTTCACACCGAACACATTCGCGCGGGCGCCAAATAGATCCAACAGATATTCCCGGGTGCCCAGCGCCTTCAATTGCCATTCTGGCTGAAAGAAATAATGAACCGCACCGCCATGATTGATCGCACCAAGCAGACGATCCTTCTCGGCTATGGCGACCCGCGTAGCCCAATGGCCACCCCAGCTTACCCCGCGCATGAACATTCGGGTCGAGTCGATTTCGGGCCGCGTTTCAGCCCAATCAAAGACACGCGAAAAAATCCGCTCGGCCCCCACGTCACCCTTGATCGGCGCTTGGCCGGTGCCGGGCATGTCCATGCCAAACACGCAAATACCATGCGGCGTGTAGGAGAGAGCTTCGTCAGCCACCTGTTCTTTTAAATAATCCAGCCCGCCGCATTGCACCATAAAGGGAAATGGTCCCGCACCTTCAGGTTTGCGAAAATAGCCGATGATTTCTTTGCCCTCAAAGGGAATGCGCACCACTTCCAGCTTCTGCGGTAACAACGCGGCATAGCACATATAAGCGGCCAGCGCCTTATCATATGATGCCTGTTTGCCCGGTGTCACCGCCGCTGGAAACCGTCCCATAGTATATGTGGCATAGGCGCTGCGGAACAATTCGCGCTGCATATCGGCAGACGTGGCAGCTTCGGCTTCGTGCAAAACGCTATCACCAACCGCCATCCACACCTTAGCCCATTCATCGGGGTCGAGCGATGTCAGCGCCGCCATCGCGGTTTTCGCATCAGCCGGACGCACCCCACGACCGGGATAACCGCCATTGGTGATCCGCGTGACAACATCGGAGCGCAATTCATCCAAAGTGCGCGGCGGGGCAATACGTGGATCCATAAAGCTCATGCGATATTCCTGAAATTATGATGTAACGCCAACGATGAATAGTTGCGATTGGGGTCTCTGCCGTTCATATCAGTAAGGCTCTGCCAGCGCCTTGGTCGCCGAGGCCAGCATCGCGGTTTGTTCGGCGCGGTCAGCGCGGGCGATTTCCATTTCGCCCTGTCGCACCGAGGTTTCGACCACCAATCGTGCACGATCAAAACGCCGCGCCACAAAATTATGCAGCGCCAAAGCGACGTCATCAGTCCTCGCCAGCTCTTGAGCCAGTACCAAACCATCCTCAACCGCAAGGCCCGCACCCGATGCCATATGCGGTGTTGTCGCATGAGCGGCATCGCCGATTAAGACCACTCGCCCCTGATACCACGGGTCAGGCAGCAGCAACCATTCCAGCGGGCGATAGACAATTTGCGACTCTGCGCTCAGCGCCGCACGCACCGCCGGAACATTGCCGCCAAACGGCGCCATTAGCGCGGACATATGCGTGATATGCGTTTCCGGCGCGAACCACGGATTGCCCGGCACATGCTCCAGCAAAAACACATACATCTGTTGCTGTGAGATCGGCGACATACCCAACTTTAATGGCCCGCCAAAATAGATTTCAGCCCGATCAACCTCTGGCGGACGATCCGCTACAATCCGCCAGCATCCCTGATCGGTAAATTGCGGTTTGGCGGCATCAGGAAAAATCATCGAACGCATTTTGGAATAAATGCCGTCGGCACCAATCACCAAATCGTAACGTGCCATCGTTCGATCGGTCAGGGTGACATCAACACCGCTCTGATCCTGTGCCATCGCCTCCACTGTCACACCAAGCCGGACGGCAATGCCCGCCTCGCGCACCCGCGTTGACAAAATGTCATGCAGCACGGGGCGCATAATGCCACCGCCCAGCATGATCGGCGGCGATCCCGGCGGGGCTTGCATCGGATTGCCCAGCAGCTCACCGGTGAACCGCATGGGCCGCATACCATTATGCACAAAACCGCGTGTCTGAATATCATCCAGCACACCCAAATCGCCAAAGGCGCGCAGCGACATGCCGGTGATCGAAATGCCCGCACCATAGACCCGCCAATTTGGATCGGAATCGATCAGAGTCACGCCAACGCCAAGCCGCGACAAAGACAGCGCCGCCGTCATCCCGCCGATGCCGCCACCGACGATAAGCACATTCTGAATCATCTTATTACCCTTTGGCAGGCCGATATCATGCGGGGATACACCACAGACCCTTGTCGGCATCCATCGTCTGATGCGGCACATTTCCGGCAATAATCCGGCCGGTGCCCCATTGGTCCATGATGTCAGGCCGCATTTCATAGGTCATGGGCACCCATGTCGCTTCGTTGACGTCCTCAAGGTCCGAGGTATATTCAACCGCATTGCCATTGGGCGTCAAATAATAGGTAAATGTGTTGTTGCCTGCGGTGTGTCGCCCCGGACCCCAGCTCAGCTTGACGCCTTCCTTGGTCATGCGGGCCAGGCCGCGCATCATCTCATCGACTGAACTGACATCAAAGGCGATGTGGTTCAGCGCCGGATTGCCGGGCATGATCGCCAGTCGGTGATGTGCCGGATTGCAACGCATAAAAACCATAAATTCAGCTATCCAATCGGTCATCCGAAAGCCGAGTGCATCTTCGTAGAATTTCATCAGCGCCTTATGGTCTGGCGAATGCAGCACAACATGGCTGATACAGACAGGGATTGCTTCACCACTCTGTAAGGCGCGCGCGATGCGCTTGTTGGTGTCACAGATCACTTCTATCGCACGCCCATCAGGGTCAAAGAAGCGGGCTGAATAGCCACCACCAAGCCCCTCGGTCACGCCCGGCTGGGCAATCTCCTTTGCCCCATGGGCCAATGCTTGCGCAAAAAGCAAATCGACATCGGCTCGTGAATCAGCGGTAAAGCCAATTAGGTCGGTTTTCTTCTCATCATCTTGACGCAAGCGGATGACAAAGGGATGGGTCGAACCTTCTGCGGCAAAGTAAACCTTGCCATCCTCTTCGCAGACTTCGGTCAATCCCCATACTTCGCCGTAAAACTTGCGTTCAGCGTCGAAATCGGGAACCGCCTGCGCAACATATTGCAGATCGGTAACGCGTGCTTTGGTCATCATACTTCCTTGTGATGTGGGTGCCCTGACGATAGCTCCTATCTCTGGATTATAGTCAGGGCGGCCCAGATTTTTTTACTTAAACCGCGCCCCGATTCGTATGCCATAGGTGCGCGGGGCGGTTGCTATGGCGGATTGCGTGCCCAATGTGCCATTGACATTGGACTGGGTCATGCGCCGTTTATTTTCGATATTATTGACGAAAGCGGTGATCGACCAACCATCCGCATCTGGCGAAAGCCTGAGTGATGCATCGGACTGGAAGGCGCCTTTTGAAACGACCCAAGCCTGATAGCTGGTCGCTGCGAAAAAATCGCCCCGATAGCGCGTGCTGGCTGTGGCAACGAGCTTGTAACCTTTCAGATTGAAAGTTTGCTCGATACCAACATTGAAGGACCATTTTGGCGAGAACAACGCAGGCTTGCCCGAACAATCAATCGCATAAGCCGGTGCGCCACGGTAAGTTGTGGTGGTATAGGGGCAAGCGAAGTTTGGCAGGGGGCCAGCAGTCCCCCCATAAACGGTGTAAGAATCATACTTGGTGTCAAGGTATTGGACACTGCCGCTGATTCGAGTGGTAGGCGTTGCCAGGAACTCGGCATCAATATCAATGCCCTTAATTGTGCTGCGCCCGATGTTCGAAGTATAGAACACAGAAATGGGCGGCGTGCTAAAATCGGAACCGAATTGACTGATTTGCTGGTCCCGATACTTCCAATAGAAGGCTTCAAGGTTCAATTGCAGCCGGTTGTTAAAAAATCGGTTTTTCGAGCCAATCGTATAGGCCGAGATCGTCTCCGGATCATAGGTCTCAAGCCCCTTGCCGAAATTGAACCCACCACCATGGAATCCCGTTTCATAGCTGGCGAACAGCAGGTTATGGGGGGTGATTTGCCAATCCGCCGCCAGACGATAGGTGAACTTCCTAGTCTGCAATGATGAATTGATCGCAATTTGCGTGTTCAGAATGCGCGGAACATTGAGCACCGGAGCCGGCTGCACCCCATTGTTCCCGACGGCAATTCCGCGCGCGGTGTAAAAAGAGATAACCTCGGCAGCGGTAAAGACGTTCGGCATCAACGGCGCGGTTGGGCACAAGTCCTGCGGCGGTGCGAAAGGGTTACCGCAGTTGAATGTATAGACGTCGCTAAGGCCGTTCATATGCTTGTTATCATTGGTATAACGACCTGCCACAGTCAGGGTGAGCGTGTCGGTGGCATGCAAGGCCAAACGCCCAAATACGGCTTTCGAATTGGTGCCCGTCTTATAATTCTGAATGGGCAACAAGGTCAGCTGATTGATCGCAGCCTTGCTGTCGATATTCTCGTCAAACAAGAATGCCCCGACCAGATAATCCAGCGATGTCCCCACCTTTCCAGCCAGCCGCGCCTCCAGCGTAAATTGATTGTTATGTTCGTCCTGACGAAAAGCCCGGAAATTTGACGTGGTTGAAAGCGAATCGATCCGAGCCTCGCGGTATCCAGTCTGAACGGTCAGCGTGCCTACACCTGTTTTCCAATTGGTTTCATTGGTGACGCCCCAAACGCTGTTGTTTAAGCTAGGGTAGCTATTCACGGCTTCGGAGGTGCGCCCTGCTTGAGCGATAAAGCGGGTCTGAACAAAGGCTTCGGTCAGCGGATCATGCACACCCACCCCTGCGCCAAGCTGCGGTGTATCGGTAAAAAGATAGGCCCCAGCCGCCGCACTATAGGCATAAGTTCCATAAACATAGGAACCCGCGCCAATGCCACCTTGATACGAATAATCGACACCGGTTCGCGTGGTCAAATTGGGCGTTAGCTCCACCAAAAGCTGGCCGCGCAGGCTGTAGGTATCTTGGTCACCTGTGCCATCAGAAAGATAGCCATCGTGCTTGTTAATCGCCCCCGCCAGACGAATCGCTCCCGTTTCGCCAATGGGCAAATTGATCGCGCCCTGCGCCTGAATCGCATTATAATTGCCATAGCTGGCCTGCAACTCACCGCTGGTCTGACCGATAACGGGCCGTTTAGGCAGGACGTTAATCGCGCCGCCGGTGGCGTTGCGGCCATAAAGCGTGCCCTGCGGCCCTTTCAGCACTTCGATGCGCTGGAGGTCGTAAAAGAAGCCCTGGGTTGAGTTGGGGCGGCCAATATAGACCCCATCATAATTGAACGAGATGGCGGGATCACTGTAAGAATTGTTGGTCGTATTGCCAACACCGCGCACAAAGAACGTGGTGTTGGGTCCGCCAGAAGCCGTCGCCACCAAAGCTGGAACCACCCGCGACAGATCCTCGGCGCGGGTGACGTTTTGGCGAATAAGCTCCTCAGGCTTAATCACCGCGATCGCCACAGGTGCCTTTTGCGCCGACTCTTGGGTGCGCTGCGCGGTTACGATGATGTCGGCAATGCCGCTTGGCTCTTCAGCCACGACCGCAGGCTTGGCGACCTTGGCGCCAGCAGGTCCGGTTTGGGCGAATGCCGGAACGGCGATAATCGCCAAAACGGACGCTGACGATAATATGACGTGTTTCATACTCACTCCCTTTATGCGGCTCCTTGACCGTTATTCCTCTAATACAGAATTAAATTTGCGAGGCAATAAAAATCGTCAGATGTCTGTCAGTATGGAATTTCTGTGCCAGAGCTGATAGATATTTTTCAGCGGCTCAATTAGACAGCTAAATTTATCAGGTGGAAACTTATGGAAAACCGGCAATATGGCGGTCTAAGGGTGGCGATGACAGGCGCTGCGGGGTTCATTGGTCGTGCCGTCATCGCACG
>JBEAOQ010000102.1:0-2956 GCA_041164845.1 Pseudomonadota bacterium
TATGTGTTTAGCGCGCATAAGCTCTATGGCCCCACCGGAATCGGTGCATTATGGGCGCGGGCAGACATTCTCGAATCCATGCCGCCGTGGCAGGGCGGCGGCGCAATGATTGACCGCGTGAGCTTTGCCCACACCACCTATGCCCCGCCGCCACAACGATTTGAGGCGGGAACCCCCGCGATTATCGAGGCGATAGGGCTGGGAGCGGCGGTGGATTATGTCGCAGCAATTGGCATTCCGGCGATTCATGCGCATGAAGTGGATTTGGTCAAAACATTGCGTGACGAGTTGCGTAAACTAAACTCGGTTACGCTCTACGGCCCCGAAAATTCCGCTGGAATCGTGTCTTTTGCGCTGGAGGGGGTGCATCCGCACGACCTAGGCACTATATTGGATGAAGAAGGTGTGGCGATCCGGGCCGGGCATCATTGCGCCCAGCCGCTGATGGAGCATTTGGGGGTGACGGCGACGGCGCGGGCCAGTTTTGGGCTATATAGCAATGAAGATGATATTGCGGCGCTGCTGCGCGGAATTGATCGGACGATAAGGATTTTTCGATGAGCGGGTTTGAAATTGAGCAGGTTGATAGTGCACAGGCCCCCAAACGTGCGCGGGTAGCAGATGCGGGTGAGCCGCCGGTGGTGGAAACGCCGTCCGAGAAATTAGAGCGCAAGCGCGATTATCTCGATGGGTTTTTGGCCGCCCAACCTACCGGCCTGTCGGAGGGTGAGCCAGGTGGAGCGCTGTATGAGGCGGTTATCGCCGCACTTAAAGAGATTTTTGACCCTGAAATTCCGGTGAACATCTATGATCTTGGGCTGATTTACGGGGTGGATGTTGATGATAATGCGGGGGTTGTCGTGACCATGACTCTGACCACGCCGCATTGCCCTGTAGCCGAATCTATGCCCGGCGAGGTGGAAATGCGGGTCAGTGCGGTACCCGGGGTGCGCGATGCCGAGGTTAATCTGGTGTGGGATCCGGCATGGGATCCGGCCAAGATGAGTGATGAGGCTCGGTTAGAATTGGGGATGTTGTGATGGTTGAAATCAAAATCCGAACCCGCCCAGCTGCTGTTATCCTCACCCCCGCTGCCGAGGCGCGGGTGGCGCATTTGATGGCACAGGCGCCAGCGGATGCGATTGGCGTCAAACTATCCACCCCGCGCCGTGGCTGTTCGGGGCTGGCCTATTCGGTGGATTATGTGACCGCCGCCGTGGGCATGGATGAACGGATCGAAACGCCGGGCGGCATATTTTTTATTGATGGTGCATCGGTGCTCTATTTGATTGGCAGCACGATGGATTGGGTGGAAGATGATTTCACCGCCGGTTTTACCTTTGCCAATCCCAATGCCAAGGGGTCATGTGGCTGCGGTGAAAGCTTCACGGTTTAATCGGCATTTTCCGCCAGAAATTTCAGCAAAGCCTGCTCCATCGCGTCGCATTGCCCATCCATTTGCAATTCATGGTCCAACCAATTTTGTTCGCTGCCGGTGATTTGCGCAACGGTGTGAATTTGCGCTACCAAATCTGGTTGGACTATTGGCTGTGCCAATGCTTGACCCGCGCCGCCCTTGGCCATGCGGGCGAAAAACCCACCAAAACCACTGGCAGTGTCATTCATAAAGCGTTCTAGCTCGATCTCGCGGTCGCGGCTCAGGGGTTCCTTGCCGCCAAAACCTTGCAGATAATTGCCAACAGCTTGCACAAAAAGCGTCTGCCATTCAGGGGCATTGTCATGGGGTAATGCGGCGTCTTTGATACGAAACAGCATTTCGGCTTCGCTTTGGGCCACGCCGGCGGGACGATCGCTGGCTGGCGCAAAAATCAATCGCCGGAGCATTTTGGCTTTTTCGGCAGAAATCGGTCCATTCGACGCCTGTTTTTCTGCCTGATCGCGGGTAAAGTCGCGCAGATTTTGTGGCGCAGAGGTGGCGCGTTCCAACATATGCACCAATAATTCCAGCGTCGCATCCGATCCGCAATTTCCCTCGGTGGTAACATGGGCGATCAACCAATTGGCTTGCGCTTCGTCAATATAGCCGCGTGGTTGTTGTGCTTCAATCAACCAATTGGTTACGGCTTCGACCAGAAAATCGCTCCATTCACGGCTGGAGTCAGTCAGCCGCGCATTTATGGCAAATATACCCTCAATTTCAGGCGCATTTATCAGACCATCGGCCCATACCACGCGGCGCAGGGCCAGAATATCTTCGGCAGAGATGCTGCCATTAACACCAGTGCTGGCAACAAAATCGGAAAATTGGAATGTCACGCGGCTAATCCCCCAGATAATTCCGACAGATTATGCCAAGGACTGCTTAAATTGGCGTTACTTCTTGCGTAACGCCATCACACAAGCCACCCGATCAACATCGCGGCCATCGCTGCGCCGCGCTGCGACATAGCTGGCTAGTGGCGGTTTTCCGGCGATGGGTGGGTAAAGATAAATATCCAACACACAGGGGATGCCGGTAAATTGCAGTTTGCGGGCATCGCCTTCGCTAACATCTAGGCGTGGTGGGCCAAATTGTTTGGTGAGTTCGACGGCATTGGCCCCAATCACCCCTTCCAATCCGGGTGATGGCTGTATGCGCGGGGCAGGTAGGGGAGCGACGGGGCGCAATAGTGGCGGAGCAGGTTTACGCGATGGTTTGGGTGCAGATTTGGGAGGGACGGGAGCATCACCGGCGCAGGCATGCAACAGCAAAGATACGCCAAGAATTGCCGCCCATTGACCAATTTTATCAGGAAATTTAGGCATTATCTGTCCTGAATCGGCATTTTACACGGCTCTGTCAATGACTCACCACTTGCCCATTGGCTAATCGGCGGTTAGGCGCGGGCATTCTATTTCGTAAAGGCTATTTATGTCCGAACCTACCCTTGATGTTATCGCGATTGGCAATGCTATTGTCGATGTCATGGCCCCCTGCGCTGATTCGCTTATCTCG
>JBEAOQ010000103.1:0-6430 GCA_041164845.1 Pseudomonadota bacterium
TCAACATTTCACAAAATCTCTGCGCCTCTGCGTGACACCTTCTTCCTTTTCTATCGGCCACAGGAGTTTGTAAAGTGTTTGAGGGGGGCAAGGCAGGGCAATCGCTTATGCTTGGGAAAAAGGCATATGTAGAAATTTGGTTCGCGCCGAGGCGCAGAGACGCAGAGATATTGTGCTAATCTGCTCGCCTAACTGATAAATCCAATTACACTTTTTAAGGTAACAATATGGTTTTCTTCCTAAAAAATCTCTCCAAGTGACTCTGCGGCTCTGCGCCTCTGCGCGAATAATTCTTTTCTTTCGCCCCCCTAACATGAAATTTCTTATGCAATTGCCCAGGGGGGCAAGGCCAGAGTTTATATGCCAAGTTTTCCCTTGGGAACACCAAGGCCATGTCATGCCATCACCGTGCATAGCTGATTTCAGTAGGGGCTTTACGCCCGTTTGCGTGGGTTCAACCGCTCGCGTTCTTGGGCCAGCAGCATGGTCGCCAAATAATCGGGCACAGCGCGGCTGAAATAATAGCCTTGGCCCAAGGTGCAGCCCGCTTCACGCACCGAATGCACCTGTTCGATGGTTTCGATGCCCTCGGCGACAATTTCCATGCCCAAAGTATTGCCCATACCCGATACGGCGCGAATAATCGCATCGCTCTTACGCCCAGCATTTTCGCCAGAGACAAAGCTGCGATCGACTTTGATTTTGCTGAAGGGATATTTGTTGAGATAGCTGAGCGAGGAATAGCCGGTGCCGAAATCATCCAGCGCAAAGCGGACACCGGCTTCGGACAATTCGGCCATAAAGGCTTCGGTTTGCGCGCTGTGATCCAACAAAACGGTCTCGGTCACTTCCAATTCCAGCCGTGACGGCGGCAATTTGGCTTCGCGCAAGGCGGCCAAAATCCCCATCGCCGCACCGGGCGCACGAATTTGCAGCGGCGAGAGATTAACCGCCAATGTCACATCATCGGGCCAGGTCGAGGCGACAATCGCCGCTTGTTTGGTGATCCAATTGCCCAAAGTGATAATCGCGCCGGTTTCTTCGGCCACGGGGATAAATTCATCGGGGCGCAATTCGCCTTTTTCGGGGTGGAACCAGCGCACCAAAGATTCAAAGGCACGGATTTTGCCGGTTTCCAGATCGACAATTGGTTGAAAAAAGATCGACAATTCATCACGTTGGAGGGCGATCCGCAGTTCGGCTTCGATTTCTTTGCGGCGCACCAAATCGCGAGTCATGGATGGGTCAAAGAAGCTGAGCTGTTTGCGGCCATTGACCTTGGCATGATACAGCGCCAGATCGGCCCCCTGCATCACGCTATCCAAATCTTGGCCATCATCGGGCAGAATGGCAATGCCAATGCTGGTGGCGATTTCCAGCCGGTCATCATCAATCCGCATCGGCTGGGTTATTTCATCTAACAGGCCTTGGGCCAGCTGTTCCGCCGTTCGGCGATTGTCCACCTCGCAAGCAATGATAAATTCATCACCGCCAAAACGCGCAATACACGCCCCATCGGGGGCGCGGGCGGTTAATCTATTGGCGACTTCGGCCAGCAACCTATCGCCGATTTGGTGGCCCAGCGTATCGTTGACCTCTTTGAAGCGATCCAAATCAAGCCAGAACAGCGCCATTTTGCGGTCGGGGGTAATTTCCATCACCCGCTCAACCAATTGGTGATTTAGTCCGGCGCGATTAAGCAGACCGGTAACGACATCGGTGCGCGCCAGAATTTGCATTTTATCGGCCAGACGCTGGCTGGTTTCGGCGGCGGCGATGGAATTGCGCAGCACGCGGAAGGTGTTCATTGTGATCGACATCATCGCCGGCAAAACCAAAACCAGCGATGCCGCCAAATAGCGCGCAGCATTGTCCTTTGAGATGCCGCAAGCGATGATAATCGGGGCAACTGTCAGAAATGTTTGGCCAATAGCAATGATCGGGCGACCGGCATTGCGCGCCGCCGTTGCCACACCATAAACGATGGCATTGCTGACCAACAGCATTTGCACGGCGGATGGGGCGTGGTAAAATATGGATTGTGCGGCGATTAATCCGCACATGCCGGCATAGGTATAGGCCCCCAGCTCATAGAGAAATTCCAGAATGGTGGTGTTGTGATTGTGCAATTTGGGCAGCACAATTGTCATCGCAATCCGCGACACCGCGACCAGGGTCAGCACCAAAGCGGCACGGCTAATGTCTTGATTATGTGCTTCTAATGCCCCGCCCCAAGCGGTGAGTATCCCGCAGACCGCGCCGATTATCAGATTGGTCGGCTGGTTATACAGGGTCTCCACCAGAATCCGCCGGACTCTGGTGTCGATTGCGCTGCGCTTGGATAACGCCCGTGTCAGTGAACGAAAACGCCTGATTGCTTAGCTCCCACTCATTGCATCCGTTCTAAACGCGGGGTGTCAATGAATGGTTAACGGAGCATTTAACTTTGCCCCTATTTGGATGGAATTTTGTGGTTTTATTATGGCCTTATTAGGGTGTGTTGAGGTTTAGGCCAGACCGAGTTGAAAATGGTGGATTTCGAGAACCGGAGCGGAGCGGCCATTAGGGCCGTGAGCACCGGAAGCGAAAAAAAACGCCATTTACAGGCCGGTATGGGCTGAATTTCAACATTCCCTAGCCGACTGCCTCGCAGCGGGCTAGGCTGCGATCGGCCATCCGCCGGTCCAGCGAACGGCAAATCGCCATCCAATGTTGGTAATCATCGCGTTGGCCAGCAAAATAGGCTTGCTCGGCAAATTCATGGGCGCGCTGGGCGGCGCTGAGGCCATGCGCGGCAAAATGGCGCAAGGCTTCGCGCAGCATGGTGTCGCGCCCCATATTGGGTTCGCAATCATTGGCCACCGGCCCCAGCACGGGCATGGTCAAATATTTGGCAACAATGGCGCATTCGCCATTTCCGGCGGCGGCAAATCGAACTGACATCGGGGGAACTCCATCGGATTACTTCTGATGTCCCTTTATACCTACGGTCGCCTAAGCGGAGGTGTTGCGGCATGGTTACGAAATGACGAATTTGCCTTAACCATGATATTTGGAAATGGCAGAATTGTGGGATTTTTTGGGGATATTTGGTGAATTTGGCGGATGCCAAAACTGTTAAGATCAGAATGGTTCGCACGGGGGTGAGGGTGCGGCAACAATTTTAGCGGCTTATTTCCTTTGCGGCTTTGCGTGAGGTTTTTGGGGTGCGGATTGCCCCTCCGTCATTTCCTGCGGAAATGCCACCTCCCCATTTGCACTGCGTGAAAATGGGGAGGATCTTTAGAAGTGGATTGGCCCATTTGCACTGCGTGAAAATGGGGAGGAACTTTTTTGGGTGTCTGGCCTATTTTTGCCCCCACACCTCCGCATGAAAATCTCATTGCGGCTCATTGATCCATTGTCCGCTGGATTGATGTTCGGGCATCACCAATTCGCTTGAAGGCAGGTTTTTCGCCCGAAATGCATTGTCACCGCCGCGTTGCAGTGCCTCGCCGGTATAGGCGGGGGCGGCATAAGTGTGGGCCGGGCTTATCATCACCCCGACTTGTCCGACATCGCCATGTGCCGCTTTCAACCGCGCTTCATAAGCGCGTTCAATCGCCAAAGGATCGGGCGATGAGCTGAAAATCGCATTGCCACTGGGCACCACCGCCCCGCCGCCCAAATTGCCGCGTGTCACCGGCTCGCCGCCAGCATAGGCAAAGCGGAAGGCGGCGGAGGAACCGGCTGGCCCCTTCATTCGGTAAAAGCGATGCGCGCCGATTTGGCCGATGAAATTCAGGCTGTCGGCCCAATAGGGGTGAATGGCAAAGGTGTGATAATGGGTCGATACGCTGACCGGCGCATAGACATAGCCGCCCAATGCGGCACGGGCGACATCTTCGGCGCGTTTCCAAAACAGGGCCACCGGCTTGCGGCGCAAGGCCCCATCGCAGGTAAAGCTGAACTGGCAACCGGTGCTGCGCTCGCTGCCTTGGAACACCACCCCGCACACCGATTTGGGAAAGCTGGGATGGGCCATGCGATTGAGCACCACTTGGGCCACGGCGCGCTGGCCGCCATCGGGTTCGCTGGCCGCTTCAAAGTACACCGCTTGGGTCAGGCAGGTCAGGGCGCGGCTTTGGTCGGTGGCATTGCCAGCTTGGCTAATGGCGCGGGCGGCGGGGCCGGGCATGATGAGGCCATTGTTCGATGGCAAATTGGTGCCATCCCATTGGCCATGATCGTTCAGCGGCATGTCACCGGCGCTGGCTTGGCCATCCAAGGCTTTGCCGGTGGCATAGGGATCATCGGCGGCAAGGTAATAATAGGCGCTGCCGGGAAAGCTCTGCCCAGCCTTTTCAAACGGCATGGGGGCGACGCCGGTTGGTTCATCGCCCAGAAGCGTGGCAGCAGAGGCCATCATGCCGGTGCCATAAATATCACCGCGATGATGCAGGATTGCACCCGCCGTGGCCATGGCCGCCGCCATTGCCAAAAGGCGCAGTTTGACCTCGCGCTGGGCGGCGAATTTCAGGATGGTGCTCATGCGGGTAATCCTGCGCCCACAGCCGCGTGGGTGCCATGCGCAAGGATGTCATGCGGGGATTGCCCAATGATGTTAGCCATATTCCGCATGAAATACCCTGATAATTCCCGATCTGAACCTGCCAATATCGCCGATATGCGACAAAGCCCCTTTGCGGGCCGTGATCTGCATATAGCGTTAATCGGTTAACGGGCGCGGGGGGAACAGAGTTAATAGGGCGGTAATATGCGCAATCGCATATGAAATTTTCTGTGGAGAGCGGCCAGAAAAGAAGGGGTTCGCGCAGAGGCGCAGAGCCGCAGAGACGCAAATAGACAGCATCACGGCAATGACGCTAGAGCATCGTGCCAAAAAGCATGTCCTGAGCGAAGTCGAAGGGTGGGAACCGGTTTTTGGCTTAAAACCCCGTTCTTTTTTAAGCTGGGCGATAACAAAAACTGAAGGCGTGCAATCTGATTCAGATTTAACGCTGCCCGCTCTAGAAGAAGCATTTTCGGTTAAGCAGACGCGATTTTACCGATAATACTCCATTTCTCTGCGGCTCTGCGCCTCTGCGCGAACCCCTTCTTCTTTGCAGATTGGGGAAATGCTGCACTTGCGTTGCGGGGTTTGAGCGTCTAACGCGGCGGCACGTCATCGGTTGCCCATTTTTGGGCCTAAGAGGGAAGCGGGTGCGGGGATCAGTCCCCAATGCCCGCGCTGCCCCCGCAACTGTGACCGGGGAGCGACTTGTCCCATATGTCACTGGCTTTCGGGCTGGGAAGACGGGCAAGGCGCATTGATCCGGAAGTCAGGAGACCTGCCAATGGCTGTCGCTTTCGCGTCCGGACGGGGTGTTTCGGTTGCAGCTTGGTCTGTGCAATTCCGCGTGGGCCTCTTGCCATGAGCGGCAATTTCGTTCGTGTTCAAGAGGTTATTTTATGAAAATTTTGCATATTTCCGCATTGCCGCTGGTTCTGGTTGCGTCGCCGGTTCTGGCTCAATCCACCACCCAAACAGCAAATACCGATCAATATCCTGACATCATCCTGACCACCCGCGTTCAACGCGATGACACCATCACCGTCGTTGCCACCGGAAATCGCCAACCCCTCAACCAAACCGGCCAATCGATCAGCGTGATTGGCGCGGCGGAAATCGCCAGCATCCAAGGGCCGGACATCACCCGCATCCTCACCCGTTTGCCCGGCGTGTCGGTGGCGCGGTCTGGCCCCTTGGGCAGCCAGACCAGCCTGTTTGTCCGTGGCGGCAATTCGGAACAGCTGCTGGTTTTGGTCGATGGCGTGCGGGTCAATGATGTCGCGGCCCCCAGCGGCGGCTATGATTTTGGCGGATTATTGTCGGGCGGGATTGGCAAGGTCGAATTGCTGCGCGGATCGAACAGTGTGGTCTGGGGATCGGATGCAATTTCCGGCGTTGTGGCGATTACATCACGTGAGATGAACGGCGCCGAGGCCAGTGTGGAATATGGCAATCATCACGCCGTCGATGGCAATATCAGCGCCGGTGTAAATCGGGATGGCTATGCGCTAACGCTCAACGGCGGCTATACCAGCACAGGCGGTATTTCGGCGGCGGCAATCGGCACCGAGGCCGATGGTTTCCACCAATGGCACCTGTCGGCACGCGGGCGTTTGCGGCTGGCCGATAGCGTGGATTTGGTCGCCACGGGCCGTTATGCAACAAGCAAGCTCGATATTGATGGCTATCCAGCGCCGTTCTACAGCTTTGCCGATACGCCGGAATATCAAACATCCAAACAGGCATCGGGCCGTGTCGGGCTGGTCTATAAGGGTGATAATCTGACCTTGAACGGCGGGGTCGCCCTGTCGGATATGCGCCGCGCTTATTTTGACCCGACATTTGGCACCGCCCCCAATTATACCACCAATGGCCGCA
>JBEAOQ010000104.1:0-7185 GCA_041164845.1 Pseudomonadota bacterium
TCTAGCCGGTATCTGTGCGAAGCCGAGGGCAAGCGCACCAGCTCTATTTTGGGCGCGTCCTTGGTCTATGACAATCTGGACAATCGGGTGCATCCGTCACGTGGGCGTTCGGGTTCGATCAACATGGATTTTGCCGGTTTGGGCGGCAGCGTGAAATATATCCGTCTGCGCACCAATGCCGCGCAATATTGGCCGGTGGGCAAGGGCTTCATCTTCTCGCTAACCGGCGAGGCGGGGATTATTAAACCACTGGCCAAACGCAATATTGCCAATGAAGATGATGTGTTGCTGACCGATCGTTTCTTCTTGGGCGAGCCACAAATTCGTGGGTTTGATATTCGCGGGGTGGGGCCACGGATTATCCGCAAACCGCTGATTGATGATGGCACGAACACGGGAACTTTGATCCCCACCACCGACCGCAACACGTGGTATGATGATTCGATTGGCGGGCGTTATTATTATATGACCCGTGCCGAATTGGAAATTCCGCTGGGTTCTGGGGCCAAGGAATTGGGGATTCGTCCGTCGATATTCATTGACGCGGGCGCGGTTTGGGGGGTGACGACCCCTCTCACCACCACCGCAGCCACGGGTATTTTTACACCGACGCGCGATACGTCGGGCAATCCACTGTTCACCCAGATAGACACGGCGGCGCTGGATACATCGGGCAATTGCGTGGCTTCGGCGACGTCGGTGGTGACCAATGCCACCAACCCTACCCCGCCATCCTGTCTGACTTCGGCCGCCAATCAGGCGCTGGGGAATACGATTCCGCCGTTCAAAGAATATTTCTATGGCAATACCCCGCGTCCTCGCGTGTCGATTGGCATAGGATTTAACTGGAATTCGCCATTTGGTCCATTCCGTATCGATTTTGCCAAGGCATTGATGCATTCGCCCGGCGATAATACCAAAAGTTTCACCTTCAACGTAGGAACCCAGTTCTGATGAAAAATACGCTTAAATTGCTCGCTGCCGCTGCTTTGTTGGCGGGAACTTCTTCGGTTGCATTTGCGCAACAGGCCAAACCAGCAGCTGTTGCTGCTCCGGCGCGGTCGGGTGTCAATGGTATTGCTGTCGCTAATTTTGAAGCCGTCATTCAAGTTAGCAATGCCAATAAGCTGGCGCAGCAACAGCGCACCACTACGTATAAACCGCAGTTTGATGCCTATGATGCCAGGGGCAAGGCGATCAATGCCCAGCTGCAACCGCTGTATGACAAATTAAATAAGGACCGCGCGGCGCCAGGTGCCAATCCAGCGGCGTTGCAGCAGCAAGCCGATGCTATCAACGCAATTCAAGAAGGTGCCAAGCAGGAATTGGCCGCGATTATTGCGCCAGCGGCGGCATCGGATGCCTATGTTAAGGAGCAGATTACCGACCGGCTACAGGCTGCCACCGATGCTGCCGTTGCCAAGAATGGGGTGACTTTGATCTTGCGGCCTGAGGCGGTCGCTTATACCCCGCTCAAAGCCTACGATATTACCCAAGCCATTTTGAATGAGCTGAACATCCAATTTCCCACGGCGCTGTTGGTGCCGCCTGCGGGTTGGGAACCGCGTGAAGTGCGCGATCAAAAAGCCCAACAAGCCGCACAGGCTGCGCAAGCGGGTGGTACACCGCGCACAGGTGCGGCGGATGGCCGGTAATTGCGGTTAAGGACAGGGATATGAGCGAGCAGGGCGCAGTGGCAGTGGTTAAAAGCTACGATATTCAGGATATTCTGAAAGCCCTGCCGCATCGTTATCCGCTGCTGCTGGTGGACCGTGTTGCGGCGCTGGAAGTGGGTGAGAAAATCCATGCGATTAAGGCGGTCAGCTTTAATGAGCAGTTTTTTCAAGGCCATTTCCCGGGCCGCCCGATTATGCCCGGGGTGTTGATTATCGAAGCCTTGGCACAAAGCGCAGCGATCTTGGCAATTGAAACGCTGGAATTGGCGGGCAGTGGCAAGCTGGTCTATTTTATGGCGATTGAGGATGCCAAATTCCGCAATCCCGTGGAACCCGGCTGTTTACTCGATCTGCATGTCGGCTTTGTCCAAAAACGGGCGCGGGTCTGCAAATTTTGGGGCAAGGCGATGTTGGGCGATAAGGTGGCTTGTGAGGTCAATTTTACCGCGATGGTCGCCGATCCGCCGGCGGGGTGAGAATTTGCTCCTAGAGTGATTTCAAGTCAGGTGAAATCACCTGACGATTCGGAAATCATGGCAAACAAAAAAAACTAGGCTCTATTCGCTTCAATTTGAAGCAAACAGAGCCTAGCACCCTTGCCATTCCCCTAAACAGCCGCTAAGCGCGCCATTCCATTCTGGCCGGTCGGAACCGGCTATAACGAAAGTAACCGCCATGAAGGCCGATATTCATCCCGATTACCATATGATTAAGGTGCAAATGACCGACGGCACCATCTTTGAAACCCGTTCGACATGGGGCAAAGAGGGCGATACGCTGGCTCTGGAAATTGATCCGACATCGCATCCAGCTTGGACAGGTGGCAATCAACGTCTGTTGGATGCCGGTGGCCGTGTCGCCCAGTTTAACAAGCGTTTTGGCGGGCTTACCCTGAAAAAGGGCTAAGTTATGAATTGCCGCCCCCATCAATCGGGGGTGGTTTTTGTTTACAAGCAGCGCCGCCTTGTGCAATGGCTTTGCTTGTTGATCCCGCAGACATGCGGAATCGCAAAATTGTGGCGACCGTAGCTCAGTTGGTTAGAGCGCCGGTTTGTGGTACCGGAGGTCGTGGGTTCAAGACCCATCGGTCGCCCCAGTTTTTGCATTTGCACTTCCTTTTTTTCGCTTCGCTTTTGTGCCATGCTGCGGCATGAGCGCGCTATGCATCGTTTTGCGAATCCCGCCCAATTTTTGCGTATCGCCATATGGCTGACGCCGCTGCTGCTGGTCAGTGGCGCGCTGATTACGCTGGCCGCGCTGGCATGGGGCCTGTTCTATGCCCCCGCCGATCAGTTACAGGGCGATAGCGTCCGCATCCTCTATATCCATGTTCCCGCTGCTTGGTTGGGGATGGCGGGGTGGATGGCGATTGCGGCGGCCAGTTTGGCGGAAATCGTCTGGCGGCATCCCTTGGCCGGGGTGGCGGCGCGGGCGGCGGCGCTGCCGGGGGCATTTTACACCGCGCTGTGCTTGGCCAGTGGCTCGCTGTGGGGGCGGCCGGCATGGGGTGCGTGGTGGGTGTGGGATGGGCGGCTGACCTCGATGCTGGTGATGTTGTTCCTCTATTTTGGCTATATCGCGCTGGCAGATGCAGCGGATAAACAGGGGCAGACCAGCGGCGGATCGCGTCTGGTGGCGATTTTTGGGCTGATTGGCGCGGTGAATATCCCGATCATCCATTATTCGGTGCTGTGGTGGAATTCATTGCATCAGGTGCCGAGCATTTCCTTGGGGAAATCGGCGATGGCTGGGGCTTTTTTATGGCCTTTGATGATTGCTACGCTGGGGTTTTCGCTGCTGTTTGGCGGGATTATTTGCGCAAGGATGCGGATGATTTTGGCGAATAATGCCGCCGAATCGCGGTTGCGGCGTATGGCTTACGCTGAGGATGCGGTATGAGCGAGGCGCTGAACGCATGGCCCTATGTCATTGCTGCCTATGGTTTGGGTGTGGGTGGGACTGTGGTTTTGGCGCTGTTCAGTTGGTTGGCGATGAGGCGGGCCGAAGCGCGGCGCGATAAGGTGCGCGGGCAATGAATATAGCGGTGAAAGCCAAACATCAAAGGCTGGTGCTGGTGGTGATTGCGCTGTCTGCGTTAATAGCAGCGGGGTTGCTGGCGGCGTGGGCTTTGCGCAATCAGGCGTCGTATTTTTACGTGCCCAGCGATTTGGTGGCACATCCGCCAGTGCAGGGGCGCAGCGTGCGGCTGGGCGGTATGGTGGAGCGTGGCTCGATCAAAAGTGAAGCCAATGGCGTGACCATCCATTTTAGCGTCGGGGATGGCAAGGTGCGGGTTCCGGTGCGGTTTTCCGGCATTCGCCCCGCATTATTTGTCGAAGGTTCGGGGGTGGTCGCCGATGGAAGGATGGTGGGCGGGGTGTTTCAGGCGGATAATTTGTTGGCCAAACATGATGAAAAATATGTCCCGCGTGAGATGAAAGATATGACTGCCAGCGAAGCGCGGCGCATGGTGGCGGAAACCAAATGAAATTTCCTCAGTTACAACCCCTCCCCCAACCCCTCCCACAAGCGGGAGGGGGGCTATGATCGCCGAATGGGGCCTTGCCGCGCTGTGGCTGGCGGCGGCCTGTGCGGCTTTGCAATTATGGGCCGGGGGGGCAGCGGTTTCTGGCCGCAATGCGCTTATGTCAGCGTTGGTGCGCCCCATGGCGGTGGTGCAAGGGGTCTTGGCGCTGGTTGCTTTTGCGGTGTTGATTTGGCTGTTTGTCCAGACCGATTTATCGGTGAAACTGGTTGCGGAAAATTCGCATGTGGCCAAACCTTTGATCTATAAAATCGCCGGAACCTGGGGCAATCACGAAGGTTCGATGCTGCTGTGGGTGACGGTGATGGGGCTGGCTGGCGGCTTTGTCGCGCTGGTCGAACGGCGTTTGCCAGAACCGACGATGATGGCCACACTGGCGGGGCAAGCCTTTGTCAGTCTTGGATTTTACGCTTTTTTATTGTTGGCATCCAATCCTTTTGCACGGTTAAATCCTGCGCCGCTGGTGGGGCAGGGGCTAAATCCCTTGCTCCAAGATCCGGGTTTGGCCTTTCATCCGCCGACGCTCTATCTGGGTTATGTCGGCCTGTCGGTGGCTTTCAGCTTTGCGATTGGCGCTTTAATTACCCGCGAGGTGGGGCCAGTGTTTGCCCGGGCGATGCGGATCTGGGTGCTGGGCGCGTGGATTTTTCTGACTTTGGGTATTACGGCGGGCAGCTATTGGGCTTATTATGTGTTGGGCTGGGGCGGCTGGTGGTTTTGGGATCCGGTGGAGAATGCATCCTTGATGCCATGGCTGGCGGCGACGGCTTTGTTGCATTCTTGCGGGGTTTTGGCAGCGCGCAATGCGTTGCGGGTGTGGACGGTGATGCTGGGCGTGGTCGGCTTTTCGATGTCGATGCTGGGGACATTTCTGGTGCGTTCGGGGATATTGACCTCGGTTCACGCCTTTGCTGTTGATCCGAAACGCGGCACATTTATTCTGGTTTTGCTGGGGATTTATATCGGCGGCGCTTTATTGCTGTTTGCTATGCGGGCGTCGTCGATCAGCGAGGGTGAGCGGTTTTCGCTGACCAGCCGCGAAACGGCCTTGGTTATCAATAATGTGCTGCTGACGTCGATCCTTGGAATTGTCCTGATGGGCACGCTTTATCCACTGGTGACCGAGGCTTTTGGCGAGAGGGTATCGGTCGGGCCGCCCTATTTCAATCCGATTTCTGCGCTGTTTGCGGTGCCGATGGTATTGGTTTTGATGGTCGGGCCAGGCTTGCGCTGGCGGCAGGATAATTTGGCGCGGCTGCGGATGCAGATGGTGATTCCGCTGGTGGTGATCGTGGGTGCCGTGGTGATTTTGGCGATTATGACCAGCGGCATTGCGCCTTTGCCGATGATTGGGCTGGTACTGGCTCCGGCATTGGCTGTGGCCAGTATCATGCCGCTGCGCGGGCGCAATTTGCGACGCACCCCACTGGCGGTCTGGGGCATGGTTACGGCGCATCTGGGTATCGCCGTCGCGCTGTTCGGCATGGCATCCGACAGCGCCTTTACCCGTGAACGGCTGATAGCGGCGCGGATTGGTGAGGTGACCGAGGTTGGCCCGTGGCGGGTGAAATTGGCCGGTGTGATGCCGGTGGCGGGGCCGAATTGGACGGCATTGCAAGCAAAATTGCTGGTGTCATATCGGGATGGGGCGGAGATTACGCTGCACCCGCAATCGCGGACATTCTGGACACCGGTGCAGACCACGGCGGTTTCCGCGCTGAAAACCCGGTGGAATGGCCAGCTGTATACGGTGCTGGGCGAAGAGGCGGAAGGCGGGCGCTGGCAGTTGCGGTTGTGGTGGAAACCGTTTGTGCCGCTGATATGGCTGGGTGGGATTATGGTCGCTTTTGGCGGATTTTTGGCTTTGTTGGGACGGATTGCGGCGGATCTGCGGCGGATTATCGCCAAGCAGAAAATCGCCTATCGCCGGATGAGGCAGGGAAGATGAGCGGGTCAGACGCCAAACGACCAAATTGGGCACTGTGGCTGCCTTTGGGCTTGTTCATTGCGCTGGTGGCTTTGGTGGTGATTGGATTGGTAAACCCCGCCAGCCGCGATGTCCCCAGCAGGATGGTCGGGCAGAAATTGCCCAGTTTCACATTGCCAGCGGCGACAGAGGATCGGGCGGGTTTGTCGGACACAGATTTCCGTGGGGGCAAGCCGCGATTGCTCAATATCTTTGCCAGCTGGTGTGTGCCTTGCGCGGTGGAAGCGCCGGTTTTGGGTATCTTGGCGGCACGCGGTTGGCAAGTGGACGGCATTGCCATCCGCGATGACCGCGCAGATTTGGCGGCGTTTCTCGCACGTAATGGCAATCCTTATACCCAGATTGGTGCGGATGAGGTCAGCGCGGTGCAGATGGCGATGGGGTCATCGGGGGTGCCAGAGAGCTTTATTGTCGATGGGCAAGGGGTGATCCGCTATCAACATATTGGCGTGATTATGCCCAATCAAATGGCAATGATCGAGGATAAATTGCGCGAGGCGGGGAAATGAAGCGGTTTTTGTGGCTGTTATTCGTCCAGTTCATGGCCCCCGCAGCAATGGCCGACAGCCCGCTGCCGCCCGCGCCCTATGCCTATCGCCAGCTGGATAATCCAGCGGATGAGGCCAAAGCGCGGGCTTTGATGGAAACTTTGCGCTGTCTGGTTTGTCAAAGCCAATCCATCGCCGATTCCGACGCGCAAATCGCAGGGGATATGCGCAATCAGCTGCGTTTGCGGATCAAAAATGGCGAACAGCCAGAGGCTATCCGCAGCTGGATGATCGCCCGTTATGGTGATTATGTATCCTATGCGCCGCGTGTTACCGTGCTGACATGGCCGCTGTTTGCCGCGCCTGTGCTGTTTTTGGTGATGGCCTTTTTGCTGTTGCGGCGGCGTTTTCGCCCGAGGGGTTCGGTATGAATTGGCTGTGGATCATTGCGCTGGCGCTGGCGGCATTTGTCCCGCTGGCCTATTTGTG
>JBEAOQ010000105.1:0-3209 GCA_041164845.1 Pseudomonadota bacterium
TGCCGATTTTTGCCCATTATTGGGGTTTGGGCGATTATGGAGTGTGGTTGATTTTGTTCACCGTGCCGTCGATGTTGACCATGGCCGATTTGGGACTGACGGTGGCGGCGGGCAATAGCATGACCATGTCGGTGGCCCATGGCGATGTGGTCAAGGCGGCGCGGATTTATGTCAGTTTGCGTTTTGCTATGATTTTGGTCAGCTGTGTGATTTTGGCGGGGGCGGCGATTTTTCTGCGGTGGCTGCGTCCAGAGATATTGGATTTTGCACAATCTGCGGCGGGTGGCCATGCTTTTGCCGCGACGATGATGTTGCTGGCCTATGGTTGTTTGGGGTTGCAGAATGGGATTTCTGTTGCCGGTTTTCGGGCTGCTGACGCAGCCGCTTATATTATATTTTTGGTGCCGACCATGGCTTTGGCCGAGGTGATTGTGGCGCTGGGGATTGTGATATTTGGCGGGAAATTGCTGATGGTTGCGGGTAGTTTTTTGATTATGCGCGTGGGTATTTCGGCGTTTTTTGAACGTGAAGTGGGTCGGTTGGGGCCGTGGGTGCGGGAAAATGGTTGGAAGCCGGATTTTGGCGAATTGCGGGTATTGATGGGGCCGGCTTTGGCGGCTTTGGTGTTGGTGGTGGCCAATGTTGTGGCGTTGCAGGGCGCGGTGATGGCGGTGGGGGCGTGTTTGGGGCCGGTCGCGGTGCCGGTGTTTACCACGGTGCGGACGATGACCCGGACGTTGATGCAATTTTGTGCGCGGTTAAATTATGCGTCGGTCACGCCGTTTACCGTGGCGGTGGCCAAGGGCGATGAACGCCGCAAAGCTCAGTTGTTTTTGGCCAATATTTTGGTGTCTTTTGGGGTGCTGCTGCCATTGTCGCCGGTGGTGGTGTTTTTGGGGCAGCCAGTGGTGCAGCTGTGGACCGGTGGGATGGTGCAGCCGTCGTTTTATTTGATGCTGTGGATGGTGGTGGCGATGGTCGGTAATGGTATTTGGATGCCGCTGTCCAATTTGATTATGGCGACCAATCGCCATGCCAGTTTTAGCTATTTTTATTTGGTCTGTGCGGTTTTGGGGATTGCTTTGGGGGTGGTTGTCGCGCCAAAATGGGGGATCGAAGGTCTGTCTGCGGCTTTGGCGATGAGTGAGGTGGTGATGGTGTTGTGGATTGGCCAATTGGTGGTGCGGATGGGGATATTTCAGCCAAGCGAATTGCGCGAGGCGATGCGCGAATTGGTTGGGTGGGTCAAAATGAGAGTGGGTTTGGGTGCGTGATAGTGGATTTTTAGACGAATTTGGTTTTTTAACTTTCCTACAATGAACCATATGGGTTAATTGCATGACTCTTCCGATTCGTGAGGAGTTATTATGCCATCGACACCTATTAAATCGCCGACCAATTATGCCGTCAGTCATGCCGTTGCTTTTGCCGATAGCGAGGGGTCGGCGCAGTTGGTCAGTGCTGCATCGCCTATGCCGGTCAATATCAACAACGCGGCCCCTCTGGCGGTGAGTGTTAGCAACAGCACACCTATGGCAGTGAGTGTGGCCAATCCGACCACGGCGCCGATCGCCGGGACGGCCAATGCCAATGTCGTGGCGGGGCCATTTGCGCCGGTGATGGGCCGGGCGGTGATCTTGTCATTAAGCGGGACTTGGGTGGGGGCGGTTAAAGTGACGCGATCTACCGATGGCGGAACCAGTCGTTTACCGCTGACGATTGCTGGTGGGGCCTGGGCCAATTTTACCGCGAATTGCTGCGAAGCGGTGTGGGAAGAATGTGATGCTGCGGCGTCGCTCTATCTCGACATCACCCTGACATCTGGCACTGTTACCTATCGGCTGGCCCAATGAGCATGGACATCATCGCAAGGGCCATTGCGACACAGGCCAAAAATAATGCAGCCAATGCGCAGAGCGCGGCGGGTGCGGCGCAAAATAGCGCCAATATTGCCAGCCAAAGGGCGGCGTCGATTGATTTATTTGCTAATATCAGCGCCAAGGTGATTGATACTGCGGTGAATGCTGTGATGACCGGCGGGCATGGTGCGGCGGGCATTGGCGGCGCGCAATATGTCTCTGACAGTTTAGCGACTTCAGGTCTGGCAACCGCTTATCCTTTGTTTTGCAAGCAATCGGCGGATGGGCGTTATTGGCGGGCGATGGCCGACACCGATGGCTCTATTCCAGCCCATGCGGGCGGGATTATGGGTTGGGATGTGGCCAATAACAGCGTCAACCATCAACCAGCAATCCAGCAAGCGATCAATTATGCGGTGGCTGTAGGAGCGCGCAGCCTGTCGTTTGCATCGGCCTATTATTCAATCTGGACACCAACCCAAAGCGGCGCGGTGTTCGATGTTCACACCGATACCAGCGGACTGCCCTTGGTGGTGCCGCGCAACATGGCTTTTGTGTCCGCGCCGAACGGCACCCGTTTTGCAAGGCGTTCGCCTGATGGCACCGACCCCGCGACCAAAACCCGCGCCCAGTTGCAAAGCATTGGCAACGCGACCAATGCCAATGGCTTGCCGTGGCGCGGCGGGATGGTCTTTTTGAAAGGGCAGACCAGCCTTCCCGCCGACCGCAACAATTTGGCGGGGATCAATTTCAAGGGCAAATGGGTGCTGGACGGCGGCATCCCCAAATCGACGACGCCGGGCATCGTGTTGACCGGATCACCGTCCTTTTACGATCTGAACACCAATGCCAGCGGGTGGGATATTACCGACAAGGGCATTTGGGCCGAGCAAGACCGCTATGTTGGTGACATCCGCTTTGATGATTTGACGATCACCGGATTTCGCGGCGAGCTGGTTTACACCGGCGGCTATTCGCATGGCAGCGTGATTGGCGACCGTTTGACTTGTTCGCAGACCGATGGCGATGGATTTAACCCCAGCCCTGCCTATGCGGCGGCGGATATGATGGTGGGTTATGGTATCGTCTCGGCGGGCGGAACGGGTTATTCCAGCGCGCCCACGGTGACGATTACCGGTGGCGGCGGGTCGGGGGCGACAGCCACGGCGACCGTGGTCTCCGGTGCAGTCACAGCGGTGACGATCACAGCGGGCGGCAATGGCTATACCAGCGAGCCGACGATCAGTTTCTCCGGCGGTGGGGGTAGTGGCGCGGTGGCCAAGGCGTCGATGATTGGCGGGCGGGTGGATATTAACACCCTGACCATCACCAATGCGTTTCAGGCGTTGG
>JBEAOQ010000106.1:0-3773 GCA_041164845.1 Pseudomonadota bacterium
CACGCGGAGGCGCGGAGGAATTTTTTCTGCTGTCAAAGCGCTCGTGACAAATTAATCAGCCGCAAAACCGCCATATTATGCACAATGACACCCAACCGGAATGTTTTCTCCGCACCTCCGCGCCTCCGCGTGCCTATTTTCTATCTGATCGGGCAGGCAATTTTCTATTTACAATTGCCCTGCCCTCAATGGGGAGGAGGTATATGGTGCTAAATTAAGTCATCAGGGTATAACATGAATATCCAAGGCGAAGCTGGGTATAGACACACTGGCCTTGGGCCTCCCCCACCCAACCCTCCCCCTCAAGGGGGAGGGCTTTTGGATTAATGACCCGGGAAATCTAGCAGCGATTCGACCGATAGGCCTTCTTTAGCTAGGCGGGATGCACCGCCGAGATCGGGCAGATCAATCACAAACAGAGCGTGACTGACCTGCGCGCCCGCTTGGCGAAGCAGTTGGGCGGCGGCTATGGCGGTACCGCCGGTGGCAATCAGATCGTCGATGATGACAATTTTCTGGCCATGGTTAACCGCTTTGGGATCCATTTCCAGCCGATCCGTGCCATATTCCAGTGCATATTCGACCGAGATCACCGGCACGGGCAGCTTGCCGGGTTTGCGAATTGGGATGAAGGGTAGCGCCAATTTGGCCGCCACCGCCGCGCCGAAAATAAATCCGCGTGCCTCCATTCCGGCGACGGCTTGCGCCCCGCTGGCTTGGGCTTTGACGGCCAGCATATCCACCGTGGCGGCAAAGCCCGCGCCGTGACCGATCAGGGTGGTGATGTCGCGGAAGAGGATACCCGCTTTGGGGAAATCAGGAACGGAGCGGATCAGGGTTTTGAGATCATCAGGGGTCATGGGTCTATTCTAACGACAAATGGTGCAAAGTTAAGCCAATTCGGGTGATGGATTGCTTTGTCGCTGCGCTCCTCGCAATGACGGAACAAAAAAACGCCCCCTGCACCGGATGATGCAGGGGGCGTTTTGGATCATTTTGGTGATTAGGCTTAGTGTTTTTTGCCAGCCCACACATTCAGATAGGCCATATAGGCCAGCACCGTGGCGAACAACAGAAACAGCACCACAGGCACGCCGGTTTGGTGGCGTTTTTCCAGCTTTGGTTCGGCAGTCCAGACCAGAAATGCCGATACATCCTTGGCCATTTGATCGACAGTCGGCTTGGTGCCATCGGCATAGCTGACCTGACCTTCGCTGGTCAGTGGCGGCGGCATCGAGAGGTTCAAATTGGCGAAATAGGGATTGAAGAAGAGGCCATCGGGGGTTTTGGCATCAGGGAATTCTTTGATCAATTCCGCAGGTTGCGCCTGATAGCCGGTCAGCAGCGAATAGACATAAGACGCCCCGCCATGCCGCGCTTTGGTCATCAGTGACA
This sequence comes from Pseudomonadota bacterium, assembly GCA_041164845.1. Classification (GTDB taxonomy): domain Bacteria; phylum Pseudomonadota; class Alphaproteobacteria; order Sphingomonadales; family Sphingomonadaceae; genus Novosphingobium. Next base: position 1,396 of record JBEAOQ010000106.1, read on the forward strand.
GATCAGGCGGTGTGCCCTTGCCGCCATAAACCACGGGTGGGAAATGGTCGGAAGGCTTGCCGTCCATGCTTTTCACTTCGCCGGTTAGGGCGTTATAGGCGGGAACCTTGGCTTTTTTGGCAATCGCTTTGACCTCGGCATCATTATAGCCCAAATCTTTCAGATCGCGGTAAGACACTTGTTTCAGCGCATGGCAGTTGGCGCAGACTTCGGTGTAGACCTGAAAGCCGCGTTGCAATTGCTGACGGTCAAATTTGCCCATCATGCCGTCGCTGGCCAGCGCCAATTCCTTGGGATGTTTATGAAAGAGATGTTCCACCGAATGTTTTGGGGGATCGGTGATGTAGCTATAGGTGCCCTTGCTTAGCGAAATAAGCAAAGCGAATGCGAAAAACGCCCCAGCGAGTATCGAAATAATGCGGATCATGGTGTGCTCTATCCCTCGCTGAAGTTCAGTCTGCTGCGCCAAGCGCGGATGCTTCGTCCTTACCGAGCACGGCTTCGGTGATGGAAAATGGCAGCGGATCGGGGCGTTCGACCGATGAGACAATCGGCAGAATAACCAGAAAATGCAGGAAGTAATAGATAGCCGCGACCTGGCTTATCATCACAAAGGGTTCTTCGGCGGGCGAACCACCGCAATAGCCCAGCACCAGCACATCAAGCAGCAACACATAGAAAAATTTACGGTGCAGCGGGCGGAAATGGCCCGAACGCACCGGTGATTTATCGAGCCACGGCAAGAAGAACCAGATCAGGATCGCGCTGAACATGCCCATCACGCCCAGCAATTTGGCCGGAACCAGCACGACATGGGTGAAGGGAATCGCCAAATCCTGGGTAAAGGCGCGCAAAATGGCGTAAAAGGGCCAGAAATACCATTCGGGAACAATATGCGCCGGTGTTTGCATCGGGTTGGCCGCGATATAATTGTCGGGGTGGCCCAAAGCATTTGGCGCAAAAAACACGACCAAGAAATAGAGTGTCAGGAAAGCGCCCAGCCCCCAGCCATCCTTGGCAGTGTAATAGGGGTGGAACGGCACGGTATCGCTCTCGCTCTTGACCTCAACCCCCGTAGGATTCGACGAGCCAGGAATATGCAGCGACCAGATATGCAGGATAACCACGCCCAAAATGACAAATGGCAGCAGAAAATGCAGGCTAAAAAAGCGGTTTAACGCGGCATTATCGGGGGCAAAACCGCCCAATAGCCATGTATGCAAAGCATCGCCGACCAAAGGAATGGCGGAAAACAGGCCGGTAATCACCTGCGCGCCCCAATAGCTCATTTGCCCCCAAGGCAGGACATAGCCCATAAAGGCGGTGGCCATCATCAATAGGAAGATCAGCACGCCCAGCAGCCAGATCATTTCACGCGGCGCTTTGTAGGAACCATAGAAAAAGCCACGGAAAATATGGATATAGACCACGACAAAAAAAGCCGAAGCGCCATTGGCATGGGCATAGCGCATCAGCCAGCCCCAATTGACATCGCGCATGATATGTTCGGTGGAATCGAACGCTACCCCAGTTGTGGCGGCATAATGCATTGCCAAAACCACGCCGGTGACGATCTGGATAATCAGGCAAAAGCCCGCCAGAACGCCAAAGTTCCAGAAATAATTGAGGTTGCGCGGCACGGGATAGCCCGCACCCACTGCATTATAGACGAAACGCGGCAAAGGCAGCTTTTCATCGAGCCACGCCATGAATGGGTGGCTTGGCTTATATTCATTGGCCCAGGGAAAGCTCATAATATCTGACCTCTTGTCTGGTCTTAACCGATTTTGACGATAGTGTCGGAGGTAAAGGCATATTCGGGCACCATCAAATTCTTGGGAGCCGGGCCTTTGCGGATGCGGGCGGCGGTATCATAGACCGAACCATGACAGGGGCAGAAATAGCCGCCAAATTCACCCTTAGGTTCGCCTTCGGCACTGCCCGAAGGGACGCAGCCAAGATGGGTGCAGACGCCCATAGTAATCAGCCAATTGGTTTTGCCCTCTTTGGTGCGTTGGGCCAAAGTTTCAGGATCGCGCAAAGATTCCACCGGCACGGCCTCTGCTGCGGCGATTTCGGCGGGGGTAAGGTTGCGGACGAAAACTGGCTGTTTGCGGAAAACCGCCTTGATTGATTGGCCAGGTTTGATCGCGCTGATGTCGATTTCGGTCGAGCTTTCGGCCAAAACATCAGCAGAAGGCGACATTTGGCTGACCAAGGGAAGCAGAACCGAAACGGCACCAACGCCCGCTGCGCTAACCGCTGCGATATTGATGAAATCGCGCCGCCGCACGCCTTCTGGTTCAGTCAATGTCTGTGACCCCATTTCTTGAGACCCCATTTCTTGAGACATAGCCACTATAACCCTATTGCTAAGA
>JBEAOQ010000107.1:0-2525 GCA_041164845.1 Pseudomonadota bacterium
CCACCGTGGTGCCAATGGTCAACCCGCTCAACACCAATATCCGAATTGCCCCAGTAATCAGCGCAATCCGCCGGTCAAGCGCGCGAATTTCCACCACAATCATATCATGCTCAGGCCCGCTGGTTGTCCCATGCAAGTCCTGCAATATCCGCGACCGATCCACTACCCGACCCAGCCGCGTCGACAATATATTCATAATATTGCCAATCGCCACCAATACAAACACCGGCGCCAGCGCCAACTGAATCGTCTGGGCAATCATAACCCGCCACCCATCCGCCCCGCAATCAACACATCCACCACCCCCGGATCGGCCAAAGTCGAAATATCCCCCAAACTCCCAACATCACCCTCGGCAATTTTGCGCAAAATCCGCCGCATAATTTTCCCCGACCGCGTTTTCGGCAAACCTGCGGCAAAATGCACCACATCGGGCGTCGCAATCGGGCCAATCTCGCGCCGCACCCACGCCACCAATTCGGCCCGCATCGCCGCGTCACCATCAATGCCAGCATTCAACGTGACATAGGCATAAATCCCCTGCCCCTTGATCTCATGCGGCATCCCGACCACCGCCGCCTCGGCCACATGCTGATGCGCCACCAAAGCTGACTCCACCTCGGCTGTGCCCATCCGATGCCCCGACACATTAATCACATCATCGACGCGGCCCGTGATCCAATAATAGCCATCTTCATCACGTCGGCACCCATCGCCGGTGAAATATTTGCCCTGATATGTCGTGAAATAGGCGCTGAAAAACCGCGCCTCATCGCCCCAAACTCCGCGCATTTGCCCGGGCCAGCTTTGGGTGATGCACAGATTCCCCTCCGCCGCGCCGTCGAGCACCACCCCTTCGGCATCGACCAATTGCGGCACCACGCCAAACATCGGAAATGACGCCGATCCGGGCTTTAACCCATGCGCGCCGGGCAGCGGCGTAATCATCGCCCCGCCGGTCTCGGTCTGCCACCAGGTGTCAACAATCGGACAGCGCCCCTCGCCAACCACCCGATGATACCATTCCCACGCTTCGGGGTTAATCGGCTCGCCCACTGACCCAAGCAGCCGCAATGACGACCGCGATGTCCGCGTCACCCATTCATCGCCCTCACGCATCAAACTGCGCAACGCCGTCGGCGCACCATAAAAAATCGACACCTGATGCCGGTCAACAATCTGCCAAAACCGGCTGTGATCGGGATAATTGGGCACCCCTTCAAACATCATCACCGTCGCGCCATTGGCCAGCGGCCCATACACGACATAGCTATGCCCAGTGACCCAACCGACATCCGCCGCGCACCAATAAATGTCGCCGGGCCGGTAATCGAACACATAATGATGGGTCATCGCCGCCCAAGTCAGATAGCCACCGCTGGTATGCAACACCCCCTTGGGCTTGCCGGTGCTGCCCGACGTATACAGAATAAACAGCGGATCCTCCGCCCCCATTTCCACCGGCAGACATGTCGCCGACGCCGTGGCGCGCAGCGCATCCCAATACTGGTCACGCCCCGCCGCCATCGCCACATCATTACCAACATGCCGCACCACCAACACCGATGTTACATCAGGGCAAGCCGCCAAAGCCGCATCAACATTGGCCTTTAACGGCACCACTTTGCCGCCGCGCATTCCGGCATCGGCGGTAATCACCACACGGCTGTCGCAATCCTGCACTCGCCCCGCCAAAGCCTCTGGCGAGAACCCGCCAAACACCACCGAATGCACCGCGCCAATGCGCGCGCAGGCCAACATCGCCATCGCCGCTTCGGGAATCATTGGCAGGTAAATCGTCACCCGATCGCCGCGCTCCACCCCCATATCGCGCAAGCTATTGGCCATGCGGCAGACATCTTCATACAGTTCCCGATAGGTAATTTTGCGTTGCTGGCTCGGGTCATCCCCCTCCCAAATAATCGCCACCACATCGCTATTCTCGGCCAAGTGCCGATCCAAACAATTCGCCGAAACATTCAACGTGCCATCGGCAAACCAGCGAATGCCAAAATCCGACTCCTCAAAACTGCACCGGTTCAGCTCCGACCACGGCTTAATCCAATCAAGCCGCGCCGTCTCCTCGCGCCAAAACGCCTCTGGCGCATCCACCGAAGCCGCATATTTCGCCGCATAACCCGCCGCATCAACATAGGCTTTGGCCGCCCATTCGGCGGGCACAGGATGGAGTGTGGACATAGAATTTCCCTAAATCACGTCATCCCGTCACAGGCGGGCAACCACCCCCAACTATCGCAGCACACAGCGACAATCAATCGTGCAACACACCAAAATCCTCCCCCAGCTTGCTGGGGGAGGGGGACCACGAAGTGGTGGAGGGGAAGCGGCAACAGAACACCACTCCCTTAAACTTTGATAACTCTAATTTGATCCGCTCATGTCGAGCCCTTCGACATGAGCGGATATTGCGCGTTTCAGTGATAAGTCATCCACCCTAATAATGCCACCGCTGCCGCCACCCATATTTCACCGCCACCGCATTCCCCGCCGCATCACTCGCGGGC
>JBEAOQ010000108.1:0-4417 GCA_041164845.1 Pseudomonadota bacterium
GCGATATCGTCAAGGGGTTGATTCATGGAAATGGCTCCGGTGTCTGGTGTGTTGGTTTTAAGCGGCGCGGACTTCGAGCACCTCGGGGACGTAGTGTTTTATCAGGCTTTCGATGCCGTGTTTGAGGGTGGCCGATGACGAAGGGCAGCCCGAACAGGCCCCCTGCATTGCCAGATAGACAACGCCCTCGCGGAAGCCTTTATAGGCGACATCGCCGCCATCATTGGCCACGGCGGGGCGGATGCGGGTTTCCAAAATATCTTTGATTTGGGAGACAATATCGGCATCGGCGGGGTCATCACCAAGATCGCTATCATCGTCGGCGGGGACGGCAATATCACCGGCGCTGCCTGGGGTGAACAGCGGCGCTTGGCTGACGAAATGATCGAGCAGCATGGCGACCACTTGCGGTTTGAGGCTGGCCCAATCGACCCCTGCTCCGGCGGTGATGGAGATAAAATCATGGCCATAAAACACGCCGGTGACATCGCCCAGACTGAACAAAGCATCGGCCAAGGGCGAGGCGGCGGCTTGGTCTTCATTGGTGAAATCGCGGGTGCCGGCGGCCATGACGATCTGGCCGGGCAGGAATTTCAGGGTGGAAGGATTGGGTGTGGTTTCGGTTTCGATAAACATGGCGGGTCTGCTTGTGATGGGTTGGGTCTATGCGCATGTAGGCTTTACGGAATTGTGGTCAAGGGGTGGCGGAAAGGGCGGGTTATGATTTGGCCAGAGGTGCGGTGTTTTGTTGGGTGAGCAGTTCGGTTAGGGCGGTGATCGCGGTGCCAAGTGCCAGAATTTCCTGATCGCGCAATTGATCCAGTTTTTGATGGAGAAGTTCGATTTCCAATTCGGCTTTGACATTGATTTTATAATCATTTTCAGCGGCAGCGCGGTCAATATCTTGTTGGCGGTTTTGGCTCATCATAATGATTGGGGCGGCGTAGGCGGCTTGGAACGACAGCACCAGATTGAGCAGGATAAACGGATAGGGATCCCAAGCGCGGATCCAAGCGGTGATATTTAATGTGACCCAGATGCTGAGCAAAATGCTTTGGATGATGATAAAACGCCACGATCCCATGGTCGCGGCAAAGCCATCGGCCAGACGATTGCCAAATGTCATTGGGCGGGGTTTGTTGACCGATGGGGCAGATTGGCGCTGCTGACGTCTGATGCTGCGCAATTCGTCGAGCAAAACCTGTTCGGTGCGTTGCACGTCGTTGAGAATGGTGCCGGTTGGGTTTGGGTTTGGGGTTGGGTTTGATTTCGGCATGGGGTTTTGTCCTAGTGTGGCGGAATTGGGGGTAAGGAATGATCTAGCCCTTGGAGAATTCCATCCCTATAGCACGGCGATGAACTGTTCACGGCGCATTTTGCATGTAATTTCACCGATATTGGCGATTGCCCTGATTGGTGCTGGCCCTGCTAACCAAATTCGGGGTGCCCGTGAAGTTGAGGGCAAACGCAGTGCGATGGCGCAACAGCCTTTGCCGCCGCTGCCATCGCAAGCGAATCCTTGGCTCTATCAGGGAAGCGATATTCCGCGTGATAAGGAATGGATTTTCGGGACATTAAACAATGGTTTGCGCTGGGCGGTGCGGCGCAATGGGGTGCCGCCGGGGCAGGTGTCGATCCGCATTCGGATGGATGTCGGATCGCTGTATGAGGGGAAAAATGAGGCGGGATATGCCCATTTTTTAGAGCATTTGGTGTTTCGCCAATCGAAATATCTGGGTGAGGCACAGGCGATACCGACGTGGCAGCGTCTGGGCGCGACTTTTGGCAGCGATACCAATGCCGAAACCACCCCGACCCAAACCGCGTTTAAGATTGATTTGCCGGGATTTACTTCGGATTCGCTGGATGAGAGTTTCAAGCTATTGTCAGGAATGATGATCGCGCCGACTTTGTCCGAGAGCGATATTCGCATCGAAGCGCCGATTGTGCTGGCGGAAAAGCGCGAACGCGGTGGCACCGCCGAGCGGATTCAGAATGTCACGCGGGCGGTGTTATATGCGGGCCAGCCATTGGCCGATCATGCACCGATTGGCACGGAGCAGAGCATTGAGGGGGCGCATCAGCAAGCTGTGCGGGCGTTTCATGCGCGGTGGTATCGGCCCGAAAATGCCGCGATAATTGTCGCGGGGGATGCGGATCCGGCTTTGATGGCGGCGCTGATCCAGAAATATTTTGGAGATTGGCGGGGGGTGGGTGTGCCGGTGCCCGCGCCGTTTTTTGGCGTGCCACTTGCGCCGCTGGGGGGCAATATTGCCAATCCGGTGGGTGATGTTCGGGTGGTGGTGGAAAGCGAATTGCCGCGCAACATCACCTATGCCTATGTCCGGCCATGGCGCGAAAAATGGGATACAATAGCCTATAATCAGGGATTGATGGTCGATCAATTGGCGCAAGCGATCGTCAACCGGCGGTTGGAGACCAAGGCGCGGGCGGGGGGGAGTTTTTTAACTGCGCGGGTCGATCAGGAAAATATCAGCCGGTCATTGGACGGCACATTTATCGGTATTTCGCCATTGGATGGGAAATGGCTGGCAGCTTTGCGTGAGGTGCGCGGTGTGATTGCCGATGCGATGCTGCGCGCCCCGAGCAAAGAAGAAATTGCCCGTGAGGCCGCCGAGATTAATGTGGTTTTTGAATCCCAAGTGCAACAAAGGACACTGCTGCCCGGGGGCAAATTGGCCGATGATTTGGTGTCGGCGCTGGATATTCATGAAACCGTGGCTGCGCCGGAAGTGGTGCAGGATATTTTTCACAAATCATTTCGATTGTTTACCCCACAAGCGGTGTTGGAGCATAGCCGTAAGCTGTTTTCGGGCACGGTGCTGCGGGCGCTGTATATCACGCCGGTTGCTGGGGAAGCGGATGCGGCGGCGTTGCGCAAGGCTCTGTTGGAGCCGGTGGTGCCGGACACACAGGTCAGGGCGGATCAAACACCGCTTAGTTTTGCGCAATTGCCGGCGATTGGGCCGGTGGGGCGGGTGATTGAAACGGTGCAAACCGGCATTGACGAGATTGAGCAGGTCAATCTGGCCAATGGGGTCAAGGTGATGCTGTGGCCGACATCCAGCGATCCCGGGCGGGTGACGGTCAAGCTGATGTTTGGCGCGGGCTATCGGGCATTTTCGGCGCAAGATATGCCTTATATCGGGCTGGGGCCGGTGGCTTTGGTCAGTGCCGGTCAGGGGACGCTGGGCCAAGATGAATTGGACAGAATTACCACCGGACGCAAGCTGGGCTTTGATTTTCGGATTGATGACGGCAGTTTTGTGTTCTCAGCCGATACACGGCGCGAGGATTTGGCCGATCAGCTGTATTTATTCGCGGGCAAGCTGGCGACGCCGCGTTGGGATGCGCCGCCGATATTGCGGGCGGCGGCGGCGGCGCGGCAACAATATGCATCCTATGCGGCATCGCCACAGGGGATTTTGGAGCGCGATTTGCGCTATTTGCAGCGCGGCAAAGATGCCCGTTTTCGTAACCCGTCGCCCGATGATCTGGCCGATGTAACCAGCGATGGTTTTCGCAAAGTCTGGGCGCCGATATTGGCTTCTGGGCCGATTGAGGTGCAGATTTTTGGCGATTTTGATCGGGCTTCGGCGATGACCGCCTTGTTGAAAACTTTGGGTGCTTTGCCGCCGCGCCCGCAGCAGGTGGCGAATGTGTTTCCGTCGCGGATAGCGGTGCCCATACCATCACTGATGCCGACCACGCTGACCCATCGCGGCGACCCCAGCCAAGCTGCGGCGGTGGTATCTTGGCCAACGGGTGGTGGCACGGCAAATTTGCGCGAATCCCGGCAATTGGTGATTTTGAGCGATATTTTTTCCAATCGGCTGTTGGATGCGCTGCGTGAGAAATTGGGGGCCAGCTATGCGCCGCAGGTCGGTTCGGAATGGCCTTTGGATTTGGATAATGGTGGGTCACTGACCGCGATTGCGCAATTATCGCCCGATATCGCCGCGAAATTCTTTGCCGCCGCCGATGCAATTGCCGCTGATTTGGCGGGTAATCCGCCATCTGCCGATGAATTGGCGCGGGTGATTGAGCCATTGCGCCAGCAAATTAGCCGCAGCGCCACCAGCACCGGATTTTATATGCAGCAATTGGAAGGGGCGACCCGCGATCCGGCGCGGTATAAGGCGATATCCAGTATTTATGCCGATTATACCCAGACGTCGCCGCAAGCGATGCAGGCTTTGGCACAGAAATATTTGGTGAAAGAGCGGGCGTGGCGGTTGGCAGTGGTGCCGGAGGCGAAGGGTAAGCCTTAGGTGTAAGGGATATGCCGAGGCTTAAGGAACGAACTAACAGCATCACACCCGCTGCCACAGGGCTATCGCATATGGCCGATATGAAAGAAAGAAGGGGTTCACGCAGAGGCGCAGAGAAGAAAGGA
>JBEAOQ010000109.1:0-3863 GCA_041164845.1 Pseudomonadota bacterium
CTGCGCCCATATCGACGCGGTGATAGGAAATGACATGGGTTTCAGCTTTGGCTGTATCGCCGTTTAATGCGATCACCGTCTGGCCCAGCATATGTTGGGTATTGGTGATGACATCGGCCCCGGGCACCACCCACGCCAGATATTCGGGGAATGCGCCCTGATACATCGCATAATCAAAGCTGGAATCGGGCCAGAAACATTGGCTCAGCACCGCAGCATCACGCCGATCCTCACCGCGTGCCAGCCGAACGAGGCAATCGCGGATTTTGTGGTGATCCAACATAGCGGCCAGTTCACTTGTATTATCCATTCTATGCTCTCCATTTTATGTTTTGAGATTGATGATGCGTTAACCGCTGCTGCTATTGGTAGTTGAATCCAGCTCGGCAAAGGCTTGCAGCATCGCCGCTTTGGCGGGGTTGGCGGCGGGGAAACCGGCATAGGGGATGGCGGTGTAGAAAATTTCTTCCAGCTCATCGCGGGTTAAACCATTGGCGATGGCCATTTTGGTGTGATGAACCAGCTCATCACTGGCGCGCAGGGCGATCAGCATCCCCAACACCGCGCAGCTGCGCAATTTGCGTTCGAGCCGCTGGCTGGCCCAGACCGCGCCAAAGGCAAAATCAAGCGTCCATTCCGCCTGTTTGACGCCAAAACCCTGCCCCTCCGCGATATGGGCAGAAATGCCATCAGCGGAATTATCGCCATAGACCTCGCGGAAAATGGCGAGACCTTGCTCACGCTTCTTGTTCATGTTTTAGTGGCTCCCATAGTGGTAAGGGAATTGATGCGTCGATATAGAGTGTCTTAAAGATAAGATGCTGTATAGTATTATCAGCAGGTTCTGATTGGGTGTAAATAGCTGTGATGAGGAGTTACCTTGTTGTTTTCTCGTATTTTTAGGAAAATGAATTGGCGGATAGCCGTGGCATTGGGCTGTTTTATCGGGGCCACGATATGGCAATCTGCGGCCAGTGCCCATGATCCGGTTGAGTCACAGAATGTGGTGCCTATCAGCAAAGATGAGGCCGATATGCTGATCTTTGAACGGCAACAGGTGATGATGCAATTGGCCGATGATGCCGAAGTGCTGGGCGCGATTGTCGCCTATGAAGCGCCGAAAACGAAGCTGGCCGAGACCACGCGCGCCTTGGCCAAGGGGGCGAAAGAGGCGCGGGAGTCGTTCAAAAATGGTGTGACAGGCGGGCGCAGCAAGGACAATGTGTGGGCCAACCGCGCCGATTTTGCCAAACGGATGGATGATTTTGTCCGCGAGAGTGATGCCATGGCCAAATTGGGCGAGGCAGGGAATTTGAACGGCGTGACCGAGAAAATGATTGCTGCTCTGCCCTGCAAAGAGTGCCACGATGTCTATCGGGAGCCGAAAAAGGGTGCGGGGAAGTAAGCCACACCGCCCCGTTTCGGCGATTATCCCTTTCTGCCCCTAGGAATAAGCGGCAAATTCAGCGCCTTGCGCAACGCAGGTTTCAGCGCGATGATGTGAAAGCCACTTTCCACACAAGCAAACCAGATATGCCCTGTTTGCGGCACATAACGCACATGCGACATACAGGCATCGCCGGGTTTGAAATAGGCGATTTCCACCGGATTGGCCGGTGTGCGCAGATCAACAATCCGCAGACCAGCCGCCATAAAAGAAAACAGGCCGAGCCGGGTATTGGTCGCGGAATCGACATCGTTAAAATGGCTGGCGGGGGCTTCATCGCGGCCAATTACGCCGCCGCTGGCCTGTTCCATTTTGGTGGGTTCAGGGCAATTTTCGGCGCGGTTCATCGCCAAGCGAAATTCGCCGACAATTTTCGGATTTTTTTCATCGGCCAGATTGGTCACTTTGGGCCAAGCCCCCGGGCAAGCACCCAATTCACCCGCGCCGACCAGATGCGGCACACCGCCGATATTGGCCTGAACCACCGAATGCCAACCGCCATGCAAAGATGTGCCGATCAGGCGCATTTTGGGATCGGCTTTGCCCGTCACCAGATCGCTGTTGTCCAGAATGTAAATCCCACCGGCATGGGGGCCAAGCCCGTCTTTGTTGGGCGGCATGATTTTGACGCCGGGATTGAGATCGCCGCCCTTGGACGCGATAACCCCGACATAGAGGCGTCGTTCATCGGGGCTGATGGATAATTCATGCGGGGCGAATTCATAGCTGCTGCTAACGTCCCCTGTGACTGGAGGTCGGGTAACAGGGAATTTGCCGATAAAACGCGGCTTGGCCATATCGGAAATATCCATCACCGCGATCCCGCCATTGCCGGTGAAGGGGCTGATGATCGTGCCGTAAATCCGCTTGCCATCGGGCGCGACGGTGATGGTGTGGACGGGGTCGGGCCATTTGACCTCGGCCATCAATTTGGGATGCTGGCAATCCTTGGCATCGTATACATTTAGCCAACCTTCTTTGGGGCCATTCACCCCCGCCACTCCGCCATAGGTGCTGGCCGCCAGCACCGAACGCGCTTTGGTGGAGACGGCATGCAATGTTTCGCCAGCATCCAATGCGCCCTTGCCCTGAAGATAGGTGGAGACCACTGGTTTTGCCGGATTGCTGGCATCAATCACCGCTACGCCCGATGTCGGGCCGAGGGTTTTTGGTTTAGCGGGGCCATGAAAATTTAAGGGCATATGGGCGACATAGGCACAAGCGCCAGACCACGCCATTATCAGATTGTCGCCGCGTTTGGCGATAGTATTTTGGCCAATGACGTTGACGCCTTTGCTGAAGGGCACCGCTTGGACAATGGCCTCGCCCATCGCAGTTTCGCCCTGCTTACCCATTTCGGGATGGTCGGGAGTTGATCCGCCATTGGCTGCGGAAATCAAGGCCAATGCGGCCAATGGCAGGGCGGTTATTGCAGTTATTTGGCGGGCGATGCGATGCATTTTTGCCATGCTGATCTTCTCCAAACGGGTCATGTTCTGAGGTGGCGCGATAGCCGGTTTAATTCATTTAGTATACAAAATATATAGACCTGATGAATTTTGGCGATTAGAATACTGCCATAATTGCCACGCTGTCGGCGGTGAGTCGGTGGTTGGGCTAAGCCAATTTGGGAGGATTTAGGATGGCTCTGTCGAAAAAAGCAACTCTGCGCATGTTGGGCGGTTCGGGTTTGATGGCGGGGGTGGGGGTCTTGGCTTTGGGCTTGGTGCCCACGCCAGATGCATCGCTGCATTCGGCGGATAATGTGGTTGCGGCTGCGCCCTCGCCGTTCGAAGCCAGTTGCAATGCCGAATTTATGCAAAGCACGGCCAGCGGATTAAGCACCATTGTCACCGTGCAAGCGTTGAAAAACGGTAATTTCCGCAGCGCGACAAAATTCCAACCGGCCAAGGGCACCCGCCCCGCCTTTTGCCAAGTCTCGGGCAGCTTTGTTACCAATATCAAAACCGGCAAAACCGCCAATTTTCTGGCGAATTTCCCCGAAAATTGGAATGGCAAATATCTGCAACTGGGGTGCAGCGGCCATTGCGGGCAATTTTACGTCAGCGATCCGGCGGTGCCCGCGATTACGGTAACGGCCCAAGGTCATGCTGGGCAGATTATTGAGAAAGGCTATGCCGCATTTGCCACCGATGAGGGGCACACAGGCATGGATCCCGCTTCATGGGCGTTAAAAGATGGCAAGGTCGATCAGGATTATCTCGATGATTTCTATTATCGCGCCGATAAAATGATGGCCTCGATGGGCAAGGAATTCACCAAATCCTATTACGCCAAATTAAACGGCAAGCCGCAAACTATTGCCAAATCCTATTTCAATGGGTGCAGCGGCGGCGGGCGTGATGCGATGGTCGCAGCGTCGTATTTTCCCGATGCCTTTGATGGGATTATCGGC
>JBEAOQ010000110.1:0-3553 GCA_041164845.1 Pseudomonadota bacterium
GCGCCTCAGTTGGCAATTTTTTCAAATGGATTCGGCTGGATTTATACGAACAATGCTCGGACCACATCACCGAGAATATGCCCAGCTCAACCATATTCGGCTCGCGGCCAAGCGCGTGCAAAACCCGCGTATATTCGTCTTCGGACAGGCCGTGGGCGGCGACCACGTCGGGGGTGATTTCGGGGGTAATGTCAGACATGTCCGCGCCTTTAGCCTCCCCTTGGCGCGAAGGCTAGAGGGTGAATCTTTCATCCCCCACTCTTGACCATAACCGCCGCGAGAGGCATGGCTGTGCAATGGCAGACACCAACCCCAATGCTGCGCCCGATACCGCGCAAATGAGCTTCGAAGATGCGCTGCGGGCGTTGGAAGACATTGTCCGCAAATTGGAAAGCGGCGATGTGCCGCTCGATCAATCCATCACCCTTTATGAACGCGGTGAGGCTTTGCGTCGGCATTGTCAGGCGCGGCTGGATGCGGCGCAAATGCGGATTGAACAGATTGTTGCAGGGCCAGATGGAGTAGCAACAGGCACCAAGGTTTTTGACGAAACGGAGCAGGGATAATGGGCGAAGTGGCCATGATTGATTCGCTGCTCTCCGATGGTTTGGCGCAAATTCAGCATGATATGGATCTGGCCTTTGATGCGCTGCTGCCGGTCGCCGATGATGCGCGGGCGCGGTTGATCGAAGCGATGCGCTATGCCACTATCGGCGGCGGCAAGCGGGTGCGGCCCTTGTTGCTGACCGCCGTGGCTGAACTTTATGGCGTTGACCGGGCATCGGCAGTGCGGGCGGCAGCGGCGATCGAGGCGGTGCATGTCTATTCGCTGATCCATGATGATCTGCCCTGCATGGACAATGACGATCTGCGCCACGGCAAACCGACACTGCACCGCGCCTTTGATGAGGCAACGGCGGTGCTGGCGGGCGATACGTTGCAATGTTTCGCCTTTGAAATCCTGTCCGATCCCAGCATTTTTCCCGATCCCTTTGTCCGCGCCGAATTGGTTTATACTTTGGCCTCCGCTTCGGGCAGCAATGGCATGGCCGGTGGGCAGATGATGGATATTATCGCTGAAAAAGGCGGTTTCGATTTACCGATGGTCACGCGGCTGCAACAGCTAAAAACCGGCGCTTTGCTGGCGGCTGCGGTGGAAATGGGCGCGGTTTTGGCGCGATTACCCAATGAGGGTCGCGGCCATTTGCGCCGTTTTTCGCGTGATATTGGTTTGGCCTTTCAAATTGCCGACGATCTGCTCGATCACGACGGCGATGAAGCGGCGGCGGGCAAGGCATTGCGCAAAGACCAAGCGGCGGGCAAACAAACATTCGTGTCGCTGCTTGGCCCCGATCGCGCCCGTGAACAGGCAAAGATTTTGGTCAATCAGGCGATAGCCCAGCTGGCCCAGCATGGCAGCGAGGCCGATTTATTGCGGTCACTGGCTCGCTATATTGTTGATCGGACATTCTGATGGGCGGAGTAATAAGCAGCGGGCTGCGAATCGGGGTCTATCCGGGCACATTCGATCCGGTCACATTGGGCCATGCCGACATCATCCGGCGCGGGGCCAAATTGGTCGATCAATTGATTATCGGGGTCACCACCAACCTGTCAAAAAACCCGATGTTCACCCCTGATGAACGCATGGCGATGGTCACCCGCGAAGTCGCGGCGCTGGGGATTGAGAATGTCTCCGTGGTCGGTTTTAACGCCTTGCTGATGAAATTTGCCGAAAAACAGGGGGCCAGCGTGATAATTCGCGGGCTGCGCGCTGTGGCCGATTTTGAATATGAATATCAAATGGCGGGAATGAATCAGCAATTGAATGCCCAGATCGAAACCTTGTTCTTAATGGCCGATGTCTCGTTACAGCCTATCGCCTCCAAATTGGTCAAGGAAATCGCGCTGTTTGGCGGGGTGATTGACCGTTTCGTCAGCCCGACTGTGCGCGATGATGTCGTGGCGCGGGTGGGTAAATTGGGGCAAATGGGGGATTATTGATCCTGTTCATTGCCACGACAGGCGCTGGACGCTATGGACGCCCATATTTATGAAAGCACGCTCACCCGCATGAAATATTTAGCCCCTCTCGCCGCCTTCGCTATGGGCCTTGCGCTGGCCGCCACACCGGCGCTGGCCAAGAAAAAAGACAAGCTCGATCAAAATCTGGCCGCGCCGATCTCGACATTAAGCGCGTTGGTTGATCCCGATGCCACGCATGATGCCGAAAATGTGCTGGTGCTGGATCTGTCGAATGGCCAGCGGGTGCTGATCCGGCTGATGCCAACATGGGCGCCGGGCCATATCGAACGGATTAAGACACTGGTGAAACAGGGTTTTTATAATGGTGTTATCTTTCACCGGGTGATTGATGGCTTTATGGCGCAAACCGGCGATCCCACCGGCACGGGGCAGGGCGGTTCAAAATTGCCCGATCTCAAGGCGGAATTTAACCACATTCCGCATGTGCGCGGCAGCGTCTCAATGGCCCGCACATCCGATCCGGATTCGGCCAATAGCCAGTTCTTCATCGTGTTTTACCCGCATTTTGCCCTGGATCGGAAATATACCAATCTGGGACGGGTGATTTCGGGGATGGACGGGGTGGACGCCATTATTCGCGGCGAACCTCCTGAAAAACCGACCAAAATTTTTCAAGCGTCGATGGCATCCGACCACCAAGCGCCGCCCGTGATTGCGGTGCAGCCGGTGATAAAACAGCCTTCGATCACGGATTTGAACAATTCGAAATCGAATTGAACGTTGAAAAACACCGTTCGCCCTGAGCTTGTCGAAGGGCCGTTTTTCTTAAAAATTGCGATAATGAAAAGAGCAATCCTTCGACAAGCTCAGGATGAACGGTTTTGGGTGTAGAGTAAATAAGTTACATCCCCATGCGCGTTGATCTCTTCGATTTTCACCTCCCCGAAAGCCGCATCGCCTTGCGGCCCGCGCGCCCGCGTGATGCGGCGCGGATGTTGGTGCTGGACGGCGATGCCCCGCTGGCCGATTGTCATGTCCATGATTTGCCCAGCCAGTTGCGCGCCGGTGATATGCTGGTGTTCAACGATACCCGCGTGATTCCGGCGCAATTATTCGGCCAGCGTATTTCTGTTTCTGGGGGAAATGCCAAAATTGGCGCAACCCTGCACAAACGCGTCGATCTGCGCCGCTGGATCGCCTTCATCCGCAATGGCAAACGATTGAAAATCGGCGATGTCATCCATTTCCCCGCCGATGTGTCCGCTGTGGCCGAAGCGCTGCACCACGACGGCAGTTGGACGTTGAACTTCACCGGCGAAGACCCCGTCGAAGTGCTACTGGCCCGCGCTGGCACCATGCCGCTGCCGCCCTATATCGCCGGCAAACGCCCGACCGATGCCTTGGATCATGTCGATTACCAAACCTTGTTCGCCGCCCGCGATGGCGCGGTGGCCGCCCCCACCGCTGCGCTGCATTTCACGCCAGAATTGATGCAAGCATTGGCGGAGGCGAGTATCCACCACGAAACCCTAACCCTGCATGTTGGCGCGGGAACCTTTCTGCCGGT
>JBEAOQ010000111.1:0-8601 GCA_041164845.1 Pseudomonadota bacterium
AGGCCGTGGGGGTCGTTGCCGTATTGCTAGCAACGGCTGCCCATGCGGGTCCCCCGTTTGTTACCGACGATCCTGTGCCGACCGATACCGGGCACTGGGAGATCTATGCGCCGCTTTTCAAGGCTGAAGGGAGCGGAAATGAATTTCAAGGCTCATTTGGAGCGGAAATCAACTACGGCCCAGTGAAAGACGTGCAACTGACACTTGGTTTGCCACTGGCCTATACGCATGACTCAATGGGATGGCATTCAGGCGCTGGCGACATAGCGGCATCGGTCAAATACCGCTTTTATCACAACGAAGCGGCGGGCGTGCAGATTGCGGCGTTTCCGGGCGTTACGCTCCCGACAGCCAGCAAAGGGCTGGGAGCTGACCATGTTACGGCGCTGTTGCCGGTCTGGGCGCAAAAGGATCTCGGCCAATGGTCGGTGTTCGGCGGTGGCGGTTACGCGATCAATCCGGGTGAAGGTAATCGTGATTATTGGACCGGTGGCATCGCTCTGACCCGCCAGTTCGGAAAGAAATTGCTCGTTGGGCTTGAGGCTGATCGGCAAGGCGCAGATGTTGTGGGTGGTCATTCTACCACAAGTCTGGGTATCGGCGTGATATACGACTTGTCTGGGCCCTTGCGTTTGCTCGCTTCGGGCGGACCGACAATCGAGGATCATGGTGGCCAAAGCTTCCACCTCTTCGCCGCTGTCGGGTTTGCATTTTAGAATTACAGTGGAACAGGCTGAGCGTAAAACCGTATGCCCGTTTGATGCAGTCCGGGGCGCAAAAGAGCGGATCGGGCAGATTGAAGCCGCGTACAGAGCTTGATCACCGACGTCCGTCAGGCCCCGTCTCGACCTGTATGCGGCCATATTCGTTGTGGCTTTCCCACGCAGAGGGCGGCGTGCGCCCGCAATGTTGACAACGGACATCAGATCGTGGTCTGACGACTGCCGGTGTTCCGCGTGTTGGCAGTTTACAATGATTATCCATAGAATTTGGCGTTGATTGGCATATGGTGCGATACCAGCTCATAAAGGATGCCGTATCAATGTTTGATTTTCTATTTAACGAGGCACCGATTTGGATCATTGGGCCGGGGCTGTTTCTGCTGCTCTGCCTCGCCGCCGAGGCGGGCTTTCGGTTGCAGCAATGGCTTGATCGCCGATCCCCTGCCCAAGAGGACAAGGGCGGCGGCGCGGGGCAAATATTGGGTGTATCGCTGGGCCTGATGTCGCTGCTGCTTAGTTTTTCATTTTCCATCGCCATCCAGCGCCACGACACGCGCAGCAGACTGGTGCTGGAGGAGGCCAACGCCATCGGCACGGCCTATCAGCGCGCGGATATTCTGGCGGAGCCGTTGCGTAACGCATTGATCGGGCCGCTGCGCGCCTACACGCAGGTTCGCATCGCCTTCTATGAGGCAGGTGATGACGCAGCCAAGCTGGCCCTTGTCGAGCAGCGAACCAATGCCCTGCAAAGCCAGTTATGGGCGACGACGGGTCAGGCCGTCCGCGCATCGCCGAGCACGAATTTACCCGCCTTGCTGATGGAAGCGATGAACCACATGTTCGATCAGGCATCGGCTCGCAAGACCGCGTTCGCCGCCCATATTCCCGTCGCAGTGCTGTTCGGCCTCACCGTCCTGCTGCTGGTCAGTGCGGTGATGCTGGGCGCGGTTCTCAGCGAAGACCGTCGCCGGCACCCCTTGCTGGCGCTCATGCTATTGGCGCTGCTGTCATTCACCATGACCCTGATCGTCGATATTGATCGGCCCCGCCAGCACCATGTGCGAATCAACCAAGGGCCGCTGCTCGACCTGCGCACGGCGCTGCTGTCAGCGCAGGCGGAACCGTGAGCGGTGTTGGCGGGATTAGTGAAAATCGCGCGAAGGGGGCAGAATACGCAGATTGCGAGGATGGCCGTGGTGGCGGGCGGGCTGAGAGTGAGAATGCGGGTGATGGACTTCATCGCCGCGTGTCAGGGGGGTTTTCATCGTATCATACCCTGACAATCGCCCCAACATGGCACTGCGGTCGGTGATGCGCTTAGCCATCAGATGCACCACGCCTTCCTTGCTGCGCTGTATTTCACCCTCAATCAGCATCAGCCGCGCCCCCATAACGGCGGCACGCTGGTGCTCCATATCACGCGCCCACAGTAGGGCGTTGACCACCCCGCTCTCGTCCTCAATGGTGATAAACACCGCATTGCCCTTGCCGGGGCGCTGGCGGATAAGGACAATTCCGGCGGTGCGAATTTTGCGCCCATCGGGGGCCATATTGGCTTCGGCACAGCTGATGATGCCTTCACCTGCCAATGCCGCCCGCAGAAACTGCATCGGATGGGCTTTGAGCGACAGGCGGGTGGTCTGGTAATCGGCGGTGACCTCTTCGGCCAGCGGCATGGCGGGCAATTGGGCGTCAGTCTCGCGCCCCAACTCTGCGGCCTTGGCAAAGGCGAACAGCGGCAATTGATCGGGCGGTGTGCGTTGCACCTCCCATAGGGCATCGCGGCGAGAGTGCGCTAATCCGCCAAAGCCATCGGCATCGCCCAGCTTGCGCAAAGCGGCGGGGGGGATCGCGGCGCGGCGGGCCAGTTCCTCGATAGTCGCAAAGGGGCCGGACGCCCGTGCCGCCATGATCGTCTTGGCCCAGCTTTCGCGGAAGCCGTCAATTTGGCGCAGGCCCAGGCGCAGCGCCAGTGTGCTGCCTGCTGGCTCGATGCCATTATCCCAATCGCTGGCGCCCACATCAATGGCGCGCAGCTCTACCCCATGTTCTTGCGCATCGCGAACCAATTGCGCCGGAGCATAGAACCCCATCGGCTGCGCATTGAGCAAGGCGCAGGTAAAAATCGCTGGGTGGTGGCATTTGAGCCATGAGGACACATAGGCCAACCAACCAAAGGCCTGAGCATGGCTTTCGGGAAAACCATATTCGCCAAAACCCTTGATCTGTTCGAAGCATCTTTCGGCAAAATCGCGCTTATATCCGCGCACCACCATGCCTTCGATCATCTGGGTCTGATAGCGGTGGATAGTGCCCATATTGCGAAATGTCGCCATAGCCCGGCGCAGGCCATCCGCCTCAGCAGGCGTGAAAGCGGCGGCGACAATCGCCAGCTTCATCGCTTGTTCCTGAAACAGCGGCACACCCAGCGTCTTTTCCAGCACCTCGCGCAGCTCATCGGGATCATGTGGTGGGGCCGGAGATGGGTATTCCACCACCTCCTCGCCATTGCGGCGGCGCAAATAGGGATGCACCATACCGCCTTGAATCGGGCCGGGACGGACAATCGCCACTTGAATCACCAGATCATAGAGGCAGGCGGGCTTCATCCGGGGCAGCATGTTGATCTGGGCGCGGCTTTCGACCTGAAACGTGCCGATGCTGTCGCCCTTTTGCAGCATGGCATAGGTTGCCGCGTCCTCCAGCGGCACATTTTGCAGGGTGTAATCGCCCAGACCCTGCGCGCGCAGCAAATTGAAGCTCTTGCGAATGGCGGTGAGCATCCCCAGCGCCAGCACATCGACCTTCATCAGCCCCAGTGCATCAATATCGTCCTTGTCCCATTCGATGAAAGTGCGGTCAGCCATGGCGGCATTATGGATCGGCACCAGCTCATCCAATCGCCCTTCGGTCAGGACAAAGCCGCCGACATGTTGGGACAAATGGCGCGGGAAACTGAGCAATTGATCGGTCAGATATTTCAACCGGGCGATGGCGGGATTAGCGGGATCGAACCCGGCCTCCTTCATTCGGGTTTCGGGAACATCATTTCCCCAATTGCCCCAAATTGTCCCCGCCAACCGCGATGTCACATCCTCGCTCAGCCCCAGCACCTTGCCCACTTCGCGCAACGTGCTGCGCGGGCGGTAATGGATCACGGTGGCGGCAATCCCGGCGCGTTCTCGGCCATAGCGGCGATAGATATATTGCATCACCTCTTCGCGCCGCTCATGCTCGAAATCGACATCAATATCGGGTGGTTCATTGCGCGCTTCGGACAGGAACCGCGAGAACAACAATTTATGCGCCACCGGATCAACCGAGGTGATGCCCAGCAGATAACATACCACTGAATTGGCCGCCGACCCGCGCCCCTGACACAGGATCGGCGGATCGGCTTGCCGCGCAAAGCGGACAATATCATGCACGGTGAGGAAATAGCAGGCATAGTTTTTCAGCCGAATCAGGCGAAACTCCTCGGCGATGACGGTGGATAGCGCGGCGGGCAGAGTGGCACCATGACGGCGATGCGCCTCGGCCATCACCATATGCTCCAGCCAGCCCTGCGCATCCCAGCCATCGGGCACCGGCTCATGCGGATATTCGTAGCGTAGATCATCCAGTGTGAAGCTGATGCGCGACAGGAAATCGCCGGTTGCATCGATCGCTTGCGGGCAGCTGCGAAACAGCCGGGCCATTTCTGTGGGGGGTTTCAGATGACGCTCGGCATTGGCCAGCAGGCGCTTGCCCGCCGCGTGGATGGTGACACCTTCGCGGATACAGGTGATGATGTCGTGCAACGGGCGGACATCTGGGGCGGCGTAGAGCGCGTCATTTGTCGCCAGCAAAGCCACGCCGCTGGCTTGGCTCAAAGCCTGTAACTGCGCCAATCGCCGCGCATCGGCCCCGCCGCGTGGCATGGAAGCCGCCAGCCAGACCGCGCCGGGGCGGGCGTGAACGAGCCTCTCCAACACGGCCGCATCGCCGCCCATCGCATCACCGCCCATCACAATCAGCAACAGATCCTCGGCATGGGCGAGCAAATCATCCAGATGCAGAATGCAATCGCCCTTGGTGGCGCGGCGGTTGCCCAAACTCAGCAACCGCGTCAGCCGCCCCCAGCCATGGCGCGTGGCGGGATAGGCGATGATGTCAGGGGTGGCGGTTCCAGTTTCAGGGGGAGCAAACACCAGCCTTGCCCCGACGATCAGGCGAAAGCTGCCTTGCGCACCCCCCAACTCTTTCCCCCCCAACTCCTTCCACGCCATATGCGCACGCACCACCCCGGCAACTGTATTGCGATCGGCAATGCCGATCCCCGCCATGCCCAGCGCATGGGCGCAGGTCACCATCTCTGCCGGATGCGAGGCACCGCGCAGAAAGCTGTAATTACTCGCGCTCACCAGTTCGGAAAATGGCATTGTCATGCGAATAATCCGTGCAAATACCAGCGTGGATCGGGTTTTTCGGCATAAAGCCCGTGGCGAAACAACCAAAAACGCCGCCCACGCATATCTTCAATGCGGTAATAATCGCGGGTTAAGCCCGCCTTAGCCGCCTGTTCGCCGCCCCGCCGTCGCCACCATTCGCCAGCAATCCGCTCTGGCCCTTCATACAACCGCACCTCATGCAAGCCCCTCCGCCAGCGAAAACGGTGCGGTGGGCCATCGGGAACCTCGGCAATCACCTCGATGCGCTGGGGCGGATCGAACAGGAACAGCGGGCGCAGCGGTGGTTCGCCGATGGGCGGCGCTGGCCAGCGGAGTGGTGCTGGGTTGGTACTGGCGGGCAGCGCCAGTTGGGCCTGTTCGGGGATATGGCTATCTTGTGGGGCAAGCCGCTGGATGCAATCTGGCCCCAGCCGGGTGCTCAGCCGGTCGATCAGCTCGGCTATCGCCTGCTCCCCGCCATCCTGTGCCCCTTCCTCGCCCACAAAAGTCGCTTGCACCGAGACCAAACCCTCCACCGCGCCGATGGCCAGCTGCATCTGGTCATAGCCAAAGCCGGGATCAAGCGGATCGGCTAGCGTGGCAATCCGTTCATCAAACAGGCGCAGCACCAGCGCCGGATCGCGGGTGGGCGCGCTGGTGGCAATATCAAGCCGATGCCTTGCGCCATCGCTGCGCAACAGTGTCAACCGAAAGCGCCGCCCACCCTGCCCGCGTTTCTCCAGAACGCACGCCGCGTCCTGCAACAAAGCCAGCAAACTGCGGGCGATGGCACTTTGATGCGTCACGGGTTCGGCAAAGCGCCGCGTAAAATGCAAGGGGGCGGGCGGTTTTATCGCAGTCATCGGCGCCCGTTCTAAGCCGGTCAACCGCTCGATGGCATCAACCGCCGCCATACCAAAGCGGGCGGCAATCGCTGCCATTGGCCGACTGGCTACCGCCCCGACGCTGGTCAGCCCGGCGCGCTGCAAGCCTCGCCGCGCCGCATCGTCCAGCCCCAGCGCATCGAGCGGCAAGCCCCGGATGGCCGCCGCTTCATCACCCATCGGCCAATCGGCATAGCGGGCCAGCGCCGCTGCTGCCTCTGGGGTGATGCCGCAAGCCGCACGGGTGGTCATGCCCATGTCGTTAAAGCGATCCAAGACCATATCCACCATCGCCAGCTCACCGCCAAACAGATGCGCGCTGCCGGTGATGTCCATGCCTATCGCATCGGGCGGCAACAGCGTGACCTGCGGCGTATAGCCGAGACAATCTTGCCCCAGTCGCGCCAACCAGCCGCTGTCCGCCGCGCTATCTTGTTCCACCGCGATCAGATGGGGGAAACGGGCGCGGGCATCAGCCAAGCTCATGCCCGCGCATAGACCGGCTCGCACCGCTTGGGCATCGCCGGACGTCAACCGCAGGGCATTGCCGCTTTTGGCATAGAGCACCAGCGGCGCATCAGGCGGCCTGCCGGGTGATAGGTTCGGTCTCTGCGCCGTGATAATCCGCAGCCGATCCGTCGCCAGATAGGGAAACCACAGCGCCAGATAGCGCCGCCTCATGGAAAATGCCTCGGTCACGGTCCCACTCCAAGCGCCAGCTCATGCCCGATGGCCCTGAGCGTTGGCGTAACAATGTCAGATCAAAAGTCGCTGCGCCGGGGGCGTTGGCGGGCCATGCGCGTGATGGTGCAGAGGCAGCCGCCCAGCGGGTCTCTGCCGCACTTGGCCCCGGCTCTGTGCCAATCCGCAACAGCAACAACGTCACCCCTGATTGCTCTGCGGCCAAGGCAAAGCGGCGGCTTGTGGTCAAGTCCAACTCCGTCACGCGGCCCTCTGCTTCGATCACCACCGCGCCAAACCCATCACAACGCAAGGCATCCAGTCCGGCGCGCAACAGCGCCTTGGTATCATCTGCCAGCACAAACAGGCAGTCATGTGGCATGGCACCGCATAGCTCGGCCAATCCCTTGGCCTGAATGATGCCGTGGCTGTGGAGCTTTCGTCTTTCGCGCAGCCAGATCAGCGGTTTGCCCCTACCTTCCTCTTTGCCCACCATCCGCGTCGCCAGCAGGGCGGCAAACCCCGCCGCGCCCGAAGCATCATCTGGGTTCGCCGCATAAATCTCATGAATCCGTGCCCGTGCAATTCCGCCGCGCAGCACCCCATCCACCGCCGCCACCCCCAGCGGACAGCGCAGCCCATCGGCCCGCACCACCGGGGGTTGAGCGAGGGGGTGATTGTGGCGGGGGGAGGTAGGATGGAGCATGGGCATAGTGGTACCGAATCGCAGAAGTGTTCATTATATGTTCTTATTGACCCGTAACGCAATAGCTATCCTCATATTCATACCTCGTCAGGAGGTCGCACAAGCTGTTGCTGTTGCTGAAGCGGGCTAAAAGGACCGAAGGAAAAGAAAGAACAACCCTTCGACATCGACCCGTCGGGAGACAGGGTGGACGGTTTTATCGATGAGTCATCATCAATGAACTTTGGTATAAGGTGTTGTTGTTGCATAACTGCAAGCCCAAACCCCTGTAAAGTTGATAAACTTTCTTCATCTTCACATCCCAATCATCGCGGCACAGGATATAATTGCCCGCGATGGGCGTCACGCGGCGGGGAATTTATGTGGGATTTCTCCCAGCTTCATGTTTTGGTGCCGAAACGCGGGATTTGGTATTCGGGGCGCAGCCAGCGGATTTGGCCGCTCTTTTCCTCGGCGGCGCGGGCGGCGTTAAGCGCCACCAGCCGCGCGACAATTTCGGCTGGGGGCAAATCTGCTGGCCAGCCATAGGCATTGGCCACGGCGGCGTCGATCTGTTCATGCAAGCGTGCGATGATCCCGGCGCGGGCGGCGGTTGCGCGGTCTTGGGTGGCACGGTCGGTCAATTCCCCCCTCTCCTTCAGGGGAGGGGCCGGGGGTGGGGTCTGTCGAACAGGCGTAATTTTTGATCCAGACGACAGACCCCACCCCAACCCCTCCCCTAAAGGGGAGGGGTTTACAGATTTCAACCACGCCACCAGATTGTAAATCTCGGTCATGGTCAGGCGGGGGACTTCGGCCAGCGCCAGTTTACGGGTGGCGTCCAGTTCCTCGGCCAATTCGGCAATCGCAGCGCGCTGGTCGGGGGTGGCATCGGGGAAGGGGAAGGGGTCGAAGCAACTTGATTTTACATAGACATGACCAGCATCAAAGTTTGCCATCCCAATCAAACCGCAACGAGCAAAAGTCCATTGCTGGTGAATTTCGGCACACAACACCCCCAACCTGAAGGCGTCTTCGAAACATAGGACAACGATCTTGTTATCGGGTAGAACATCATTGCTAACAAATTGAAAAATCCTGTGACGTGCTGTTTCCACCGTGGCGATATAGCGGGATAGACCTGCCAGCGCGGGGCGTAACATCTGCCTTGGCTTGCCATGCAGCCAAAATGTTTCAAC
>JBEAOQ010000112.1:0-2535 GCA_041164845.1 Pseudomonadota bacterium
ACCCCGGCAAATCCGCCGTCATCTGGATCGGCTTGCCGCCGGGTGATGTCAGCTTTAACAACAAAGCCCTCCCCATTTGGCCATGCGCCGGAACCCCAAACACCGGATGCATATCCAAACCAAACATCGGATGCACATCCAAACCAAACAGCGCCTGCACCCGCAATTCCACACTCGGCCCGCCGGCATCCGCATAATCAATCGCATGATGCGTCCCCGCCGGACTGATAAATTGCGCCGGAGCCAGCCGCTCCAAGGTCTGCTTATCGGCATAGGACAGCCGCGCCAACAGCACCTGATGCAGCGCCCCCACATCCAACCCATCCAACCGCCGCCCCAGCATCGGCCCCAGCCATTCCGCCATATCGGCCAGCAATTCCGCCTCATCCAGCGCCGCCAATCCGGCAAACCGCGCCCGCGTCAACAACGCCTTGCTCGCATCCGAAAACGGCACCATCGCCAGCCCGCCCTCACGCAGCCGCTCCAGCATAAACGCCTGTATCGCCGCCCTATCCGGTGCAGCATCCGGCCCACGGCTCAACACCAACGCCCCCAAACGCTGTTCTAACAATGCCTCAACCCGCCGCTCTTCCGCCACCCAGCGCAAAGTCGCCCGCCGTTCAATCCGATGCCCCAACCAGCGCAAAACCTCGGCCTCGCTTAAGGCAATCGCGCCGGTAATCCGCGCCCCTTTCGCCTCACCCTGCGCCTCACCCACCGCCAAAAACTCCGCCCGGCATAGAGGCGATACCGCATCCAGCCGCAACCCACGCCCCCCAGCCGTCAACCAATTCTCGCCGCTGGCATCACGCCGCCGCGCCAAATTATCGGGAAACCCCTCGGCCAGTAAAATCCCCAAAGGCACCTCACTTAAATTTTTCCCAGCCTGATCCTGTCGCAGAATAACCCGTCGCGCCCAACCCGTCGCCAATTTCCGCGCTGCCTCGGCCCGCGCCGATCTGTCCCCGCGCCACCGCTCCATCCGCGCCGCCAAATCATCGCCGCGCCCACCCAATCCACGCTCCTGTAACAGCAAAGCCAGCCGCGCCGCATCGCCGCCCGCATCCTTTTCCGCTGCAAACAGCATCATATGCGCCGCCTCGACCCCCATCGGCAAAGCCGCCATCGCCCGCCCATGCGCCGTAATCAGCCCATCCGAAGCCATAGCCCCAAGCCCCGCCAATTTCGCCCGCGCCGCCGCCATTGCCGCGACCGGCGGCGGATCAATCCACGCCATTGCCCCGACATCGCCCGCGCCCCATTGCGCCAAGACAAGAGCCAATTCCGCCAAATCGCTGGTCAGCATCTCGGGCGGATCAAACGCCGCCCGCCCAGCGTGGCCCGCTTCGCTCCACAACCGATAGGCCACCCCTGCCCCCTGCCGCGCCGCCCGTCCCGCCCTTTGCGCCGCCGATGCTTGGCTGGATGCCCGCGTCACCAACCGCGTCACCCCCGCTGCTTTGTCAAATTCGGCCCGCCGCGACAGGCCACAATCGACAACAATCCGCACCCCATCCAGCGTCAGCGACGTTTCGGCAATCGAAGTGGCCAGCACAATCCGCCGCCGCCCCGCCGCATCGCGCCTGATCGCCGCCCGCTGCGCCGCTGGTTCGCATTGGCCATGCAGCGGCAAAACCAACGCGTCAGGCAACCGCTCTGCCAGCCGTTCTGCTGTGCGGCTAATCGCGCCCACCCCGGGCAGAAACGCCAGAATATCGCCCACTTCCTCGCGCCAAGCAGTCACCACCGCCCCCGCCATCGCCTCATCAATCCGCAATTCCGGCCGTGCGCCAAGCCACCGCAATGCCAATGGATGCGCCTTGCCCGCACTCTCAATCACCGGCGCATCACCCAAAAGCCCAGCAAACCGCGCCCCATCAATCGTCGCCGACATCACCAATATCCGCAAATCTTCGCGCAGCACATTTTGCGCTTCCACCGCCAGCGCCAGCCCCAAATCGCTGTCCAAATGCCGCTCATGCGCTTCGTCAAACAACACGGCGGAAACCCCCGCCAGTTCCGGATCGGCCAGTATTGCATTAACAAAAATCGCCTCGGTCATCACCAAAATACGGGTTTGCGGCCCCCGCTTGCTGTCCATCCGCGTCAGATAACCGACCCGCGCCCCGACCGCCTCACCCAGCATCTCGGCCATCCGCTCCGCCGCCGCCCGCGCCGCCACCCGACGCGGCGACAGCAAAATCACCATGCCGTCGCACCATTCCTGATCCAACAAAGCCGGAGCCACACACGTGGTCTTCCCCGCCCCCGGCGGCGCAATCAGCACGGCACTGGAACGCGCCCGCAAAGCCCCCAGCAAGGTGGGCAACACTGCATGAATGGGGAGATTAGACATCACTGATAGAAATAACGCGCATAAGAAATGATTCGCGCAGAGGCGCGGAGGCACGGAGGATTTGCTCTTTATCTCCGCGCCTCTGCGCCTCTGCGCGAATCATTTTCATTGTTCCCTGCTACTCTGCAAATTTACTCGCAAGCAAGTTACTGTTTTTATTCAACCAATCAATACCGTCT
>JBEAOQ010000113.1:0-8018 GCA_041164845.1 Pseudomonadota bacterium
GATGCAGCGCCTCTGGACAAGATGACACGGCTGCGGCAAGAGATATGTTGCAGTGCAGCGATAACCGCCGCCAGCCACGTTGGAGTCGCGTCCAGCAGCTGGTCAGGTGGCGGGCCATCCGCAAGGTCTGTGGTCTCGGCCATATCCGCCATGCACGGCATATGAAGGGAAAGCGATACGAATGGCAAGTGGGGATAGAGTGGCGAAATTGATCGACACGGAGGCTGGTGCAGCCCGTCCGGTTGTGACCCGTTTCGCGCCCTCGCCCACTGGTTATTTGCATATTGGCGGGGCGAGAACGGCGCTGTTTAATTGGCTGTTTGCGCGGGCGCATGGCGGCACATATCTGCTCAGAATCGAAGATACCGATCGGGCGCGATCCACCGAACCCGCAATTGAGGCGATTTTTGATGGGCTAAACTGGCTGGGTTTGGCCGGCGATGAAGCGCCTGTTTTCCAATTTACCCGCAGCGCCCGCCATGCCCAAGTGGCACAGGCATTGCTCGATTCCGGCCATGCCTATCGGTGTTATCTGACGCAGGATGAGCTGGCGATGCGCCGCGCTGCGGCTCAGGCCGAAAAACGCCCCTTTCGGCTGGACAGCGAATGGCGCGATGCTGATCCCAAAACGGCCCCCGCCGATGCGGCGTTTGTCGTGCGGATCAAAGCACCGCGTGATGGCGAAACTAGGATCGACGATCTGGTTCAGGGCCGCGTAACAGTCAGCAATGCCGAATTGGATGATTTTATCCTGCTGCGCAGCGATGGCACGCCAACCTATATGCTGGCGGTGGTGGTTGATGACCATGATATGCAGGTCAGTCACATCATTCGCGGTGACGATCATTTGAACAATGCCTTTAGGCAGTTGGTGATTATCAATGGCATGAATTGGCCGATACCGGCCTATGCCCATATCCCGCTGATCCACGGGGCGGATGGGGCGAAACTGTCCAAACGCCACGGCGCGCTGGGGGTTGATGCTTACCGCGATGAGCTGGGGATGCTGCCCGAAGCTGTGTTTAACTATCTGCTGCGGCTGGGTTGGAGCCATGGCGATGAAGAAATTATTAGCCGCGAACAAGCGGTTGCTTGGTTTGATCTGGCGCATGTCGGCAAGGGGCCATCGCGGTTTGATTTGGCGAAACTGACCAATTTGAATGGCCATTATCTGCGTGAGGCGGATGATGCGCGGCTGGCGGCGCTGGTCGCGGAAAAACTGGGTAATGTGGCTGATTTGGCTCTGTTAACCGAGGCCATGCCGGTGTTAAAGCCCCGCGCCAAAGAGGTCAATGAGCTGGCGGCAAGCGCGGCATTTCTGTTTGCCAAACGACCCTTGGTGATGGATGACAAAGCGGCGCTGCTGCTCACCCATGACGCGCAAACTTTGCTGGCGCAGATTCACCGCCGCTTGACAGGCGAAACGGAGTGGAGTTTGACGGCGCTGGAAATAAATTTGAAAGCGATGGCCGAGGATCTGGGCTTAGGGCTTGGTAAATTGGCACAACCTTTGCGTGCCGCACTAACGGGGCAAGTCACATCGCCCGGAATTTTTGATGTTTTAACCTTGCTTGGGCGCAATGAAAGCCTGGCGCGGATCGCCGAACAGGCTACCGCGCTGGCATAATCGCCAAATATGAATTTTGAAGGAGTAAAAACAGTGGGTGATGTCGCAAAATTAAACGCAAACGGTGTGGATTTTGATCTTCCGGTGCTTAAAGGCACGGTCGGGCCGGATGTTCTCGATATTCGCAAACTCTATGGCCAATCAGGCCTGTTCACCTATGATCCGGGCTTCACCAGCACGGCGGCTTGCGAAAGCGCATTGACCTATATTGACGGTGATGAGGGTGTTTTGCTGCATCGCGGCTATCCGATTGGCCAGCTGGCAGAAAATTCCAGCTTTATGGAAGTGTGCTATTTGCTGCTCAATGGCGAATTGCCATCGGCGGGCGAATTGTCCGGATTTTCCACCACCATCAGCCGCCACACCATGCTGCATGAACAATTGATGGCCTTTTACAGCGGTTTTCGCCGCGATGCCCATCCTATGGCGATTATGTGCGGCGTGGTGGGTGCGCTTTCGGCTTTTTATCATGATTCCACCGACATTGCCGATCCCGATCACCGCCGAATTTCTTCGCATCGCCTGATTGCAAAAATGCCAACGATTGCTGCGGCCGCCTATAAATATTCGGTGGGCCAGCCGTTTATGTATCCCGATAACAACCTCAGCTATACCGCCAATTTCATGCGGATGACCTTTGGCGTTCCCGCCGAACCCTATGAATTGCATCCAGCGGTGGAACGGGCAATGGACCGGATTTTCATCCTTCATGCCGACCATGAACAAAACGCCTCGACCTCGACCGTGCGGCTGGCGGGGTCTTCGGGAGCCAATCCATTTGCCTGTATCGCGGCGGGGATTGCCTGTTTGTGGGGGCCAGCGCATGGCGGCGCGAATGAGGCGGCGCTGAATATGCTGCGCGAAATCGGCACACCTGACCGGATTCCGCATTATATCGAACGCGCCAAGGATAAGAACGATCCTTTCCGCCTGATGGGCTTTGGCCACCGCGTGTATAAAAACAAAGATCCACGCGCCACGGTCATGCAAAAAACCGTGCGCGAGGTGTTTGATGCGCTGAAGGTGACCGATCCGGTGTTTGAAACCGCGCTGCGGCTCGAAGAACTGGCGCTCAACGACCCCTATTTCATCGAGAAAAAACTATTCCCGAATGTCGATTTCTATTCGGGGATCATTCTCTCAGCGATTGGCTTCCCCACCACCATGTTTACCGCGCTGTTTGCACTGGCGCGCACGGTCGGTTGGGTGGCGCAGTGGAATGAAATGATTTCCGACCCCGGCCAGAAAATCGGTCGTCCGCGCCAGCTCTACACCGGCCCTACTGAACGGGATTATCTGTCTCTCGACAAGAGGTGACGTTACGTATTATAGGCAGGTCATGCTTGCTCTTATACGCGGAATGATACTGGGTCTCGGCATATTCTCCCTGCCGCTGGGGTTTATGTGGCTGGGCCAAGGGTTGGGGATCATCCGCTGGCCCAAAGCCAGCCATATGATCGACCATGGCCAATGGGCGATAAACGGTTTGGGCGTGATGATGGCAGGTGCGCTGATGTTGGTGCTTGGGCTGCGTTGGAAAACCGGCAAGTCCAAGAGCCGCAGCTTTTCCAGCAGTTCAGGATCATCTGGGCGGCGACGGCGAACCAAGCGTTAAATTAAAATCTCGGTTTTAAACGCTTTTCTGCCGGAACATCCAAGGTAAACATCGCCCCATGACCCGGCGTGCTGGCCACGGTTAGCTGGCCATCCATCGCCTTGGCCAGACGCCGCGAAATATACAGCCCCAGCCCAGACCCGCCATCGCCGCTGCGGCCTAACCGCTCAAACTTGTCAAATATCCGGGCCTGCTGCGCCGCGCTTAAACCCGGCCCCTGATCTATCACCCGGACAAAAGCCCGACCATTGGCCTGGTTCAGCTGCAATTGAACTCGGCTGCCGGCGGGTGAATAATGGATCGCATTGCCGGTTAAATTGAGCAAAACCTGCAAAACACGGCGAAATTCGGCACGGGCGGGTTGGCTGACACCCTCGGCTGGCGCCTCAATAGTGATCCCCTTGTCCCGCGCCCGCACCCCCAAAATGCCAGCGGCACGGCGGGCGACATCGCCCAAATCAATAATATCGGGGGTAGTGGTGAAATTTTCCGCCTCAATCACTTCCAAATCCGACAGATCATCGACCAAGGCCAACAGATGTTCACCCGCCGCCGCAATATCGGCGGCATAACGGGCGTAGTCTTCCTCTAATGGCCCCGCCAATCGCGTGCGGATCGTTTCGGCATTGGCAATAATCCGGGCAATCGGTTGTCGCAAAGCCGGTGCGACGTCCCGTCCGACCAAACGTTCATTCACCGCCGACGCACGCCCCATCATCGCAGTGGGTGACGGGTTAAATGAGGCCGCCATCAACGGCGTTTCAGCCGTCAAAGATAACTCAAAACCAAGCGGTGCATCGCCCGCCCCCATCTGCGGCTGCAAACTGGCCCGCCATAGCCGATCTGACCCCACCATCCGCAACGCCGCGCCGTCCAACAGCCGCCAATGCAGCGGTTGACGGTGGCTGTCTCCGGCAATTTCGACAAAATCGGTCCATGGCTGGCCAATCGCCTGCTGCATACTTGCGGTCATTTCCCGCAAATCCGCCGCATCATTGTGAACCGACAACAGATTCTGCCGCGCATCCAATCTGGCGGTAAATTCAGCCAGAGCATGGTCAATTGCCCGTTTCATCTCATCCGCAGATTCCCCAGATTCAGCGGGCAATGGCGTAACCTGCCAATGGCGCAATTGGATGCTACAGCCGCCGCCATCGGCATCGGCCATCGGGCTAATTTCCGCCCAAGCGCGGATCACATCTTGGCCGTCTTGCGCGGCAAATGGTCGCGCCAATTTCAAGCCCAAACGGCGCGATTTGCGCAGTAATTCGGCCAAGGCTGGCACAGCCAACGCCCCGGGCAATGCCCCACCACAGCGCAGTTGCAGGCTGGCCAAAGGTTCGTCTGCCTGAACCAGATGATTGTCACTATCGGTGCGGGCGCTGGCCAAAGCCATGGCCGTAGCGGAATGGGAATGGGGCATCGCTACTCTGCCCCCAACTTGGCTTGGGCCGTCTCGCTCAACATTTGCTTGGCCCGCTCTGGGCTGAGTGCGGCGACGTGTTCCAGAAAAATAGCCTCATGCCCCAGCGCATGGTAATTCTCGGAAATAGCCGACATTTTTACCCCAGCCATCCGCAGGGTCAATGCCAATCGGGCGCTATGCCGCTGCATCATAGCCATCAGCGCGCCGTCGCGGGTGAGGTGGTTGCCCGCAGGCCCGGGCGCATAACCCGCAGCCAATGCGCTGGCAAATAAGGCCGTTCCGGCATGGGTCAGCTGCAAAGCGGCAATCTGTCCAGCGCCCATGCTGCTTATCAACTGCGCCAGCAAACCCAATCGGGTCACGCTTTCATCATATTGGGCGCGCATGGATGTTTCGGCAGCGCTTCCTTCGGTTTGGAACACAGTGCGGGTAGCAGCCAGTAGCCCATGCAACAGATCAGCGGGCAATTCCGACATGGGCAAACGCATATGCCTTTGATTTTGAATGAACCTTGCCTGTGCAGCCAGCAGCTTCATCGCGCTCACCCCAATCGCGCCGTCCTGCGATGCAATCAGTGATTGCACCAAAGGCGACAACACCGGATCCAGCCCGATGCCCGTCTGTAAACGCAATGAAATTTGCCATTCCAACGCCGTAGCATGGAGATGGGTCAATAGTCCGGGCACCTGCATCACTTGCGGCACAATGGCCGCGATGCGCAGATGATCGCCAGCGACAGGCGGTTGATCGCCCTCAAAATCATCGGCCATCATGCATATTTGCCGCGCTACATCGGCCAGCATCCCGCGTATCAACGCGATAATATCATCTGAAAATAATGATTTATCATCGTTACCCAGCAAATGATGCAGCACCGGAACGCAACCCACAGCCATATCATCGCCCCGCGCCATCCCCAGGCGCAACGCATTTATGTCCGAATCAATCGGCAATGAAAGGGCCACAGGGCTGTTCATCATCCTAGCATAGCGCCGCAGGGTTAAATCGAAGTTAGGGTAATTTCCGTTGATCCGGCGGGATAACGCCATGGTCATCACCGCCCAAAAGCCCCATTATCAAATATAGTAGCGCCAGTGCCACAACAGCCTGTGACAAAACACCCGCCCAGCTAGCAACCATCAAAACCAGCACCACAAGGCTGCGATCTGTCACCCAAAACCGCCAATAATTGGGCTGCTCACTTTGGCTTGACGCCCTATTCCGTGAACCGATCATCGGCAAAATTCGCGATAATCCTAGCAAAATCAACGGCGGAAACACGATTTCCAGATAATTCTGGCCCCCATTTACCGGCCCATTCCATACCACCAACACCAAAATTACCCCATCAATCAGCCAGCCACATATCGCCGCCCGCCATGGATAATACGATGGCAATTGCTGCAATTCGCGCTCCACTCGCCCTAGTAAATGCGCAGAAATAAACAAAATTGCGGCAATTCCGGTGAAACCCAAGCCTGCCCCAACCCAGCCAAACCACCCCATAATTAAAGCCAATAGAGCCAGCAGCAAACCGGAACTGGCGACGATTACATTGCCGCTACCCGCATGTAACAGGGCTGGCCCGACATGCCTGACGGCCCATTGCGCGATATTTGTCGAACAATTCCGCGCACCCACCACATCGCTGTGCAACCTGATCCATTGGGTTTCGGCCGCATGGGCATCATCATCATGCCGTACCAGATTCCAAGAACCATTGCTGGCCGAATTATCTTGAATCATCCGCTGGGCAATGCCCGCCTGCAAAGCTATCCGTTGAAGCGACGAAAAAGCATCGCTGTCTGATGGCAATTCCGCCAGACGTTCCACCAATCGCCCGGGAATCCGCAGCGCCCCCGCCGAGGCATATTGCCCATCCATCCGCTCAAAACCGGCGGCTAATCCCTCCTCCACCGGCTGCACCAACACACCGGCACGATCCAGCAGCCCAGCGGCCATTTTTGGCCACGCCAGCAAGCCATCCGCCAAAGCCAGCAGTTCATCCGTCGCCGTTACCAAGCCCAGCAAGCCACGCGGGCCAGTGACGACATGGAATTTCGCCCCCGCATCCTCGGCAAAATGTTGCAGCTCAATGATATGGGTGTCCAATTTTTGCGCGATACAAATCACCCGCTCGACACCCAGCCCCAGCATGATCCCCAGCTGTTGTCTGGCAATGCTGACATTCCCCAGCGCCAAATGGGCGCGCAAAACCACCGCCTCGCCGCTGTTAACCGCAGGTGAAGCAAGCATGTTTCCGGCCGAAATATGTCCAGCTGGTTCCATAAGGGTTAATAGAGCGACGCGCAGTGTGCTTCTCCCGGCAACAGCGGGCGTAGCCTATAGGAGGTAGGGCCAAGTTCCAAGCCCAGACTGGCATAGACGAAGAATTTTGGGTTAAATCGCGGCAAATTCATCCAAAAAAAGCTGCAATTTGCGCACCACGACCGGTTCGCCGGGCGCTGAATCCAGCGCCTCTTCGGCCAATAGCAACAAGGGGTCTGCATGAAAACTGGCCGCTAAACCCTTTAAGCGCATCGCCGACATATGCCAATTGCCATCGCAGCGCGAGCGGCGAAGTAGGTCAATTTGTCGCGTCAAACTCTCGATAAATGCTTGTTTAAGTTCGGTAAACAGCTCTACATCTTCACCCGCAGCAGCGGCGAGAGTAGCATCGAGATCTCCGGATATATAGGCCATATTCCCTATGTAAGCCAAAATCGTTAATCAGGGGTTTATTGCCGCGCCAGACATGCTACTTTACGCCGATGTCAGGGGGAAACACCATAGCCGCCGTCGAGCCACAGGGCGATTTCGCCGCTGGCACCGATATGTCGCACGCATCCGCTCCGGATGCGCCGCTCCATCTGTCGTCCGACTGGGCAGCGGAAGATGATGAAGCAGATGACACAAAAATGCCCCACCCCTTAGCGCGGTTTGATCGCTGGGCTTTATCTATCGCTTTGCTGGCATTAACCCTGTGGTCGGGCTTCTTTATTTGGGCCAATTTTAGCGGCATTATCGCCAATGTAAGTGCATCGCCTAATCCGGCGCAATGGGGCGGCTGGCTGTCGGCTTGGTCCGGCCCGGTTTTGTTGATTGGGCTGGCGTGGCTGATAATTACCCGATCAAACCGCAACGAAGCGATGCGTTTTGCCGAAACGGCGCGGCTATTGTCCGATGAATCGGCGCGGTTGGAGATGCGGCTGGTGACCGTAAACCAGGAATTGAGCTTGGCCCGCGAATTTATCGCCGCCCAATCGCGCGATTTGGATGCTGTGGGCCGCCAAGCCGTAGATCGCCTGTCACAACACGCCGCCAAGCTGACGATGTTGATCCGCGATAAC
>JBEAOQ010000114.1:0-5386 GCA_041164845.1 Pseudomonadota bacterium
AGCGCCAGCCCGTCGATATTAAACGCATCACCCGAAGCGGCGCTGGGCGGCGGTTTGGCGCTGCTCAAAAATGGCGATCGGGTGCGGATTGATTTGGCCAAGGGCACGGCGGATGTGTTGATTTCGGATGAGGAATTGGCGGCACGGCGGACGGAATTGGCTTTGGCGGGGGGTTATGAATATCCCGCTTCGCAAACCCCGTGGCAGGAAATTCAGCGTGGTTTGGTTGGGCAGCTCAACACCGGCGCGATTTTAGAAGGGGCGGAGGCGTTTCAGCGCATTGCCCAGACGCAGGGCCTGCCAAGGGATAATCATTAGATGCGTAGCTTGATTCAATTTGCCCAAGATGGCTTGCGCGGGGTGGCGGCGATGGCTGGCGATGGCCTGTGTTATCGGCTGGCGGGTGTGCGTTCGACACTGGAATTGGCGCAGCGGGCGATGTCCGAGGGGCGTGGTTTGGCGGAGTTGGCCACAGAGCTGGCCGGCGAAGTTGTGGATTTGGCCACGGCCGAATTGCTGGTGCCGATTGATACGCCGGATGCCGCGCATATTTTGGTCAGCGGCACCGGATTAACCCATTTGGGTTCAGCGGAGGGCCGCGACAAAATGCACAAGGCGGCATCCCAAGGAAATGGGGGAGGCGACGGCGAAAATCTGACCGATTCGATGCGGATGTTTGTGATGGGGTTGAACAATGGCAAACCTGCCGATGGGGCGATTGGAGTTCAGCCTGAATGGTTTTACAAGGGCGATGGCTCGATTTTGGTGGCGGGTAATGCACCGCTGATCCGGCCGCATTTTGCCGGAGATGGCGGCGAAGAACCGGAGGTGGCGGGGGTTTATCTGATCGGGCCAGATGGCCAGCCGCATCGGCTGGGCTTTGTCCTAGGCAATGAATTTTCCGATCATGTCACCGAGCGGGTCAATTATCTGTGGCTGGCCCCGTCCAAATTGCGCCAAGCGGCATTGGGCGCGGAATTGTTACTGGGGGAATTGCCACAAGACCTGCGCGGCACCAGCCAGATCAGGCGCGATGGCACGGTGATTTGGCAAAAGGCCTTTCTGTCTGGGGAGGCGAATATGTCGCATAGCGTCGCCAATCTGGAGCATCACCATTTCAAATATGCCCAGTTTCGTCATGCGGGCCAAGTCCATGTCCATTTCTTTGGCACGGCGACGCTGTCTTGCGCGGATGGCATTGAAACGCAGGCCGGGGATATATTTGAAATATCGGCAGATGGATTTCGGCTGGGGCTGACCAATGTGATGGTCGATGGGGCAGATGCGGGGATGATGCGGGTCAAGCTATTATGAGCCAGGTCATCCGTTTGGGGCTGGTGGGGCTGGGGAAAATTGCCCGCGATCAGCATCTGCCAGCGATTGCGGCGCATCCGGATTTGGAGCTGGTCGCGGTGGCCAGCCGCAATGCCTGTGCTGAAGGTCTGCCCTATTTCGCCGATTTAGAGGCGATGTTGCGAGAAGGGCCAGCGATTGACGCGGTGATCCTGTGCCAGCCGCCACAAGCCCGTTATGCAGCGGCGCGGACGGCATTGCTGGCGGGCAAACATGTGTTTTTGGAAAAGCCCCCGGGGGCGACTGTCACCGAGGTTGAGGCCTTGATCGCTTTAGCCAAAGCGCAAGGCGTGTCCTTATTTGCCAGTTGGCATTCGCGCTATGCGGCGGGGGTGGCGGCAGCAAAGGCGTGGCTGGCCGCCAATCCGCCGCGTCATATTCAGATAAATTGGAAGGAAGACGTCCGTCATTGGCATCCCGGCCAGACATGGATTTGGCAAGCGGGCGGGTTTGGCGTGTTTGATCCGGGGATTAACGCCCTGTCGATTCTCACCGAAATTGTCGATGAACCGGTGCGTTTGGTCCGTGCCCACTTGACCACGCCCAGCAATTGCCAAGCGCCGATTGCCGCCACTTTGGCGATGCAAACGGCCAGCGATCAGCCGATTGATGCCGAATTTGATTTCCGCCAAACGGGGCCGCAAAGCTGGGATATTATCGTTCAATCCGATGCTCGGCGATTGGTGCTGGGGCATGGCGGCAATGTTTTGACGATTGATGGGGTAGCGCAGACGTGTGATAGCGAGGCCGAATATCCACTGATGTATGCCCATTTTGCCCAATTGGTTCGCGCTGGACAAAGTGACGTAGATTTGGCACCGTTGCGGCTGGTGGCGGATGCATTTTTATGCGGAGAGCCATATAGCACAGAGGCTTTTCACGATTAAATCGCCCCATAAACCCGCCGAAAGCCCCCGCAATTTGCGCATCCATCAGTCGATTGCGCGGCATATGGGCATTGCCATCGTCTCGGGCGAGGTAGCGCAAGGGGCCTTGCTGGGCGGCGAGATCGAACAGGCCGAGGCGCTGGGTGTTTCGCGCACCGCTTACCGCGAGGCGATCCGGATTCTCACCGCAAAGGGATTGTTGGCCAGCCGTCCCCGCGCCGGAACCCATGTGACCCCGCGCAAACAATGGAATTTGCTTGATCCGGAAATGCTGGCTTGGGCCTTTGCCTCGGCTCAGCCGGATGAGGGTTTTATCCGCGATTTGTTTGAATTGCGCGGGATTATTGAACCGGCGGCGGCGGCTTTGGCGGCGACGCGGCGCAGTGCAGCGCAACTGGCGGACATGCAATCCGCGCTGGATGATATGCGGCTCTATGGCTTGGCGTCCGAGGCGGGGCAGGCGGCGGATAGGCTGTTTCATGATCGGTTACTGGCGGCTTCGGGCAATGAGGCGCTGGCGTCATTGGCAGGCTCGGTCGGGGCGGCGGTGCAATGGACGACGGCATTCAAGCAGCGGATTAGCGTCGCGCCGCGTGATCCTCTGCCCGAACATGAAGCGGTGTTGCGAACAGTGATTGCCGGTGATGCCAATGCGGCGGCGGCGGCGATGCGGCATTTGTTGGAATTGGCGCGGGAAGATATGCGCGGATGAATTACCCGCGTAGGGCGTTGAGTGCCGGTACGAAATGAGGCCGGTGTTCATCTGGGATGCGATCCAACAAATCGGCCTCGAATTGGGTGGTAATACCCTGCACTTTGGCCAATGTGGCTGTGCCATGCGTGGTGAGGATGATCGCTTGTGATTTGCGATCCAGCGGTTGGCGGGTGATGAGGCCCGCATTGTCGAGCCGAGACAGCAGCGGCACCATATTGGCGCGTTGAATATCCAAAATACGGCCAATTTCGCTGGAAGTCAGATCGCTGCGATTGCCGATGAGCAGCATCACCGAAGCCTCGGCAATCCGCAAAGACAGGGGCGCAAGCCGCTGTGACAGTTCGGCCATCATGGCGTGGGCGGCGCGGCGCAGAGCATAGCCGGGGAGATGGGAGAGGGAATCGAGCAAGTTACAGTCTTTCAATTTAGCTATTGAATATAGCAATTTTTGGGTTATGACAAGCACAGCGGTAATCAAAAGAGAGGTTGAGCATGTCGGAGCGCAGCGAACAAGATACGGTGGGTTTTTCGGTGGAAAATGGCATTGCTTGGGTGTGGTTTAACCGCCCTGAAAAACGCAACTGCATGTCGCCCAAGCTGAACCGCCAGATGAAGCATGTGCTGGAAGAGTTGGAATTTCGTGACGATGTCGGGGTTCTGGTGCTGACCGGCGAAGGCACGTCGTGGTCGGCGGGTATGGATTTAAAAGAATATTTCCGCGAAAATGAAGCCAAAGGTTTGGGCGCAACACGCGGGGCGCAGCGCGAGGCATACAACTGGTGGGAACGGCTGCGTTGGTATCAAAAACCGACGGTGGCAATGGTCAATGGCTGGTGTTTTGGCGGCGCTTATGGCCCGCTGTTCGCCTGTGATTTGGCGGTGGCGGCCGAGGATGCGCAATTTGGCCTGTCAGAGATTAACTGGGGAATTTTGCCCGGCGGCGGGGCCAGCAAAATTATTGCCGAACTGACCAATTTCCGCAACGCCATGTATCATGCGATGATGGGTGAGAATATTGACGGCAAAAAGGCCGCTGAATGGGGTCTGGTTAATGAAGCCGTGCCCGCCGATCAACTGAAGGCGCGGGTTACCGAAATTGCCCAAGTGTTGCTGTCAAAGAACCCAACCGCGTTACGGGCAACCAAATGGGCGGTGCGCCGTGTGCGCGAAATGAGCTATGATAATGCCGAGGATTATCTGATCCGCACGCAGGAAGCAGCCAATTACTTTGACAATGATGGCCGTAAAGAAGCGACCAAGCAATTTATTGATGACAAAACCTTCAAGCCCGGATTGGGCGGATATGAGGTCAATAAAGAACGCGATTAGGGGTTGTTACCAAAAGCCTGCCCCGTTGCAGAACGGGGTGGGAACCGATGTGAAGGGCGGTGGATTATCGACGCGAGGTTTATCTTTAAGCCCCGCCCCCCTCGACCAGCGCTTGTTCCATCTCCGCTGCGTTATTATCATTCCAGCGCAATGCTTTGAGCACGCAATCGACGATATGCGGGGCGTTCAGTCCGGCTTGGTCATATTGTTTGTCGGGGGCATCGTGGTCTTGGAAGATGTCGGGCAGGCGCAGGGTGCGGATTTTGAGTTTGGGGTTGACCCCGTCACCGTCGCTGAGGCCCATGTCCGAGGCCAGCGTCAACACATGCGCGCCAAAGCCGCCGATCGCGCCTTCTTCAATGGTGATAACCACCTCATGCGTCGCCATCAGCCGCTTAATCAGTTCCTCATCCAGCGGCTTGGCAAAACGCAAATCGGCCACCGTCGTCGATAGGCCTTTGGCTTCCAGCGTGTCTGCCGCCTTTAACGCCTCGCCCAGACGTGTGCCCAGCGACAGGATCGCAATTTTGCCGCCCTGCTTGACCACCCGACCTTTGCCGATCTCCAGCTGCATCGGCACATCAGGCAAAGCCACCCCAGTGCCATTGCCGCGTGGGTAACGCAGGGCAATCGGCCCCGCATCATGCAGCACAGCGGTATGGGTCATATGCACCAGTTCGGCCTCGTCAGCCGCCGCCATCACCACAAAGTTCGGCAGGGTGGCCAGATAGGTTATATCAAAGCTGCCCGCGTGCGTCGCGCCATCGGCCCCAACCAGCCCCGCCCGATCAATCGCAAAGCGCACCGGCAGGTTCTGAATCGCCACATCATGCACCACTTGGTCATAAGCGCGTTGCAGGAATGTCGAATAGATCGCACAGAACGGCCGCATCCCCTGCGCCGCCAGCCCCGCCGCAAAGGTCACGCCATGTTGTTCGGCAATGCCGACATCAAAAAACCGTTCGGGATGGGCGGCGGCGAATTTATCCAGCCCAGTGCCCGATGGCATGGCGGCAGTAATCGCGCAGATTTTGGGGTCAGTCGCGGCTTCTTTGGTCAATTGCGCGCCAAACACATTCTGATAGCTGGGCGGGCCAGCGGG